>JBIKYW010000089.1:0-9475 GCA_044355055.1 Planctomycetota bacterium
CGCTCGAGCGGCTGTCGCAGGACGCCTTCGACCCCACGCGCGGCAGCTTCGGCACGTGGCTCTATCGCGTCGCGTGGTGCCGCTGCGTCGACCTGAAGCGACGGGCCAACGCGCGCCGCCGCGTCCGCCTCGTCCCTCAGGGCGATGACCTGCCCGAAAAGACCGATCCGGCCGCGCCTCTGACCGAGTCGCTCGCCGAGGCCGAGCTCGGCGCGGCCGTGCGCCTCGCCATGGCCGACTTGAGCGGCGAGGAACGCGCGCTCCTCGTCCTGCGCTTCGTGGAGCAGCGACCTCTGCTCGACATCGCCACCGAGCTCGGCATCACCGTCGAGCAGGCCAAGTACCGCCTCAAGCGCTCGTCGAGCGCGCTGCGGCGCGAGCTGCTCGCACGACTGCCTCGCAGCGAGGTCGCGGGATGAGTTTCTTCCGAGAAAAGCGCCCGTCGGCGGCCCAACCTGCGGATGCGGAGCGCACGATGAAGACCCCGGAACGAGAGCGCGCGGAGCACGGCGAGCCCCGCTGTGCCCGCCCCGACCTCGCGCGCCTCTTGCCGGACTGGCCCGACCTCGCCGCCGCCGAGCGCCACGCGCTCGAAAAGCACACTCTCGAATGCGCCCCGTGTGCCGCGGGTTTGGCGCTGATGCGCGAGGTCGACGGCTGGCTCGCCGAGCCGACTCCGGCGGGGGCCTGTCCGAGCGCGGACGAGCTCTACGACTACGGCCGCGGACCCGGTGCCCGGCCCATGGGCGCCGTCGAGCGCACCGCCCTGCGCGCCCACCTCGCGGCCTGCCCCGACTGCGCTCGCTGGGTCGACACGCTCGCGGACCGCCCCCCGGCGCCGCTCCTCGACCTCCCGGCACCGGCCGCGGCAGCCCCCCACCACTCTGCACCGGCAAGGACACGGGCCGCCGAACTGCCCCAGAAGGCTCAGAGCCCGTCCGCGGCCCCGACGCCGCCCTTCCAGACTGGCGCGAGCCCCGCCCGCCGCCCCACCCCGACCACCCTGAGGCTCGTGGCCCCGCTCGCCGCCGCCGCGGCCGCACTTTTGATCCTCTTCGCCCTGCGCGACGAGTTCGCAGGCCGCCCCGCGAACTCCACGCTGCGCTTCCCCGCGGCCGACCTCTTGCGCGGCGAAGGACCGAGTCCGCTCCTCTACCCGCGCGACGCCGTCCTACTGGGCAGCGAGGGCCCGTGGACGGATCTGCGCTTTGAGTGTGAGCCGGTCGAGCGCGCGGAGCTCTACCGCGTGGTCCTGCGCCTCACCGACGGCGGCGCGTTCGACGCGGGCCGCGAGGTCGCGCGAGCGGAGGGCTCCGCGCCGCTGCTCGCGCCGACGGCAAAGTTCGACCTCGCGCCCGGCCACTACACCTGGGAAGCATGGGCGCGGGTCGACGGTCTCGACGTCGCGCTCGGTCAGCGCGACTTCGAAGCGCGCCGCGAAACCGGACTCGTCGCCGAGCTCGAGCTGCGCTCGCGCGCCGAGGAGCCCGCGCGCAGCGAGTCGATTTTGCACCTCTTGCACGAGAAGGGCTTCCTCGGCGATGCGCGCGCCTACGCCCGCACGTTGCCCGCGAGCCCCGAGCGGGACGCGTACCTCGCCCGCCACCCGGGACGTTGACACGCGCGCGAGCGCAGCCCCGAGGCACGCTCGCACACGGCTGGACTGCGGGCTTGCGAGAGCGCACGATCGCGCTCGCACCTTGAAGCTCGCATCCTGTTTTCTGGCCGCGCTGATTGCGCTTGCGCCCGCCCGTGCGCAGGAAGACGCGTCCCCCGCGCTCGAGCGCTTTGCGGGCGCGCTCTCAGCGCTGCGCGACGGCGATGCGAGCGCCGCGAGCGTACTGCGCGAAGCTGCGGAGCAGCTCTGCCGCGCGCACGGGCGCTGCGATGCGCGTGCGGTAGCCGAGTACTACCTAGGCCTCTCCGCCGAGGCCCGCACGCAGGGACGGATCGACGAATCGGCATACGCTGCGCTGCGCGAGCGGGTGCGCGCCGCAGCCTCGGCCGGACTCGACGGCGAAGCGTGGGCCGCGGAGCGCGAGCAAGTCCTCGCGGCACTCGTCGGGCTCGCCGAGGAGTCGGAGCGGCGACCGGACTTCGTCCCGGCGGCGCAGGCGCTCGCACTCGCCGCGCGTATCGAGGCCGAGCAGGCCGAGAGCGACCGCGCGCTCGAGGCAAGCGCGCGTGCGCTGGTCGCGCGCCGAGCGGAGCAGCACGCGCGCGCAGCGCAAGGCCTGTTTGCCCGAGCGGGCCAGTCCACGCCGAGGCTGGAGACCGAGTGGGTGCTCGCGAAGCTCGCGCTTCAACGCGGCGACATCGAGCTCGCGCGCGCAGGTTTCGAGGCGCTGCGCCTGCGGGCGCTCGCGACGAGGCGCGACGAGTACCGCGAGCACGCCGTGCAAGGCCATCTCACGCTCGTGCGGCTCGCCGGAGACGTGCGCGCGGAGGAGCACTGGCTCACGGAACTCGCGAGCTTTCGCGCCCCGCAGGAGAGCTGGGCCCTCGCGCGCGATTGGGCCGTGCGCTTGCTCGCCGAGGATCTCGCGGAGGCCGCGGCGGAGTTCTTGGAGCGCTGCGAGCCGTCGGAACTCGCGCCCCGTGCGGATCGAGCGGAGTGGGAACTGCTCTGCGGCAGCGTCGCGCTGCGCCGCGGGGACTTGGCGGCGGCGCGCGCGCACTTCGAGCGGATTGCAGACGACGACTCGGAGCTCGCGCGCCTAGCGCGCGGTGCGCTCGCGCTGCGCGAGGGGCGCGCGAACGACGTTCTCACGGAACTCCGCGACGCGGACATCGAAGAGTTCTCGCCCTCGGGCCGCGCCCGCGCGAGCGCGCTCGTCGGAGAAGCCGCGCTAAGCATCGGTGACTTGGCGCACGCACGTCGCGAGCTCGAGCGAGCCTTCGACGCGGCGGCGAGCTCCGAAGCCACGCTGCGAGCGGCGAGCGGCGCAGCGCTCTCGGGCAGCGTGATCGGCGAGCAGCTCGGCCTGCAGACGGTCGTCCTCCTCGCTCGCGCACTCGCGGAATCGGGCGAGCCGCTCGAAGCCGTCGCACGCATCGAGTCCGCGCACTCCCGCGGCTTGCGCGACGGGGCGGAGGGTGCGCTCGACGAGCGAGCCCTGCGCGCGTGGGCTTCGTCCTTCGAGCTCGGCTTGCTGACTTGGATCGTCGGCGCCGACGGCGGGCTCGCCGCCCACGTGGCACCGGACGGCAGCGCCGCGGTCGCACCCGTGCCGCTCGGACGCGCGCAGTGGCTCGCCGCCGTGCGACGTCTGCGCGAAGCCGCGCTCGATCCACGCAGCGACCTCGCACGCATCGACGCGCTCGGACGCGAGATCTCCGCGGCACTCGTACCTGCTCCGATCGCAGCGCGCCTCGCAGCGTTGCGCGCATCGCACCAGAGCGAACCGCGGGTTCTCCTGCTCGCGCACGGTCCCCTCGAAGCGCTGCCGTTCGAGGTGCTTTCGATCGCGGCACTCGGCGCGGATCCGGCGCTCTCGGTCCTTCCCGGATTGCCCGGCTCCGAGCCCGGAACGAGAGCCGCTACGCAGCGCTTCGCGCAGTGGTCCATCTGCGGCGACCCGCTCGACTCGAGCGGCGCGTCCCTGCTGCGCGGTGCGCGCGAGGAGCTTCTCGCGCTCTCCAACGCCGCTTCCGGCTCCGTGCTCGCGCTCGGCCCCGACTTCACGCGTGCACGGCTCGCGGACCTGTGCCGCAGCGAACGGCCCCTGCACATCGCGACGCATCTCGATGCCACCTGCGGTGGACTTGGCGCGTTCGGTGCCGCCGCGCTGCGGACCAGCGAGCCGCTCGCGCTGTGCTCGGACGAGCTCGCCGCGCTGCGCCCCGCGCTGCCGCTCGTCGTACTCTCGACGTGTTGGAGTTCGGGCGGCGCACGCGTCGACGCCGAAGGTCAGCTCGGAATCTCGCGTGCCTTCCTCGCCGGCGGCACGCGCAACGTCATCGTCACGCAGTGGCCCGTCGAAGATCGTGCGGCCGCCCGCGCGGCTGCCGAGCTGCACCGCGCCCTGCGCGACGGTGTCGGTCCCGCTCGGGCCACGGCGCGCGCGCGAGCGGCGCTGCGCGAACGAGGGACCGCACCCGCGGAATGGGCCTCGCTGCGCGCGATCGGCCGAGACTGAGCGCGCCGTCGAAGTCGCGCGAGCAGGCCGCGAGGGGCGCGTGCCGAGCGCGGGAATCGGAAGAAAGTTCCTCGGGTGACTCAAGGGGCGGAGGGGGTGCACCGATAGCCCTCGTGCCCAGTTCGCTGCGCGCGGACGCGGGCTACCAGGAGTCCCACCCCCCATGCTGTCCCTGCTCCTCGCCGTCACCGCGCTGCCGACGGCCGCGACCCTCTCGCCCGACTTCACGCTGTGCGTGGACTCGCGCAGCATGGTCGCCCACAACACCAGCCTCCACGCGGAGCTGGTCGTGCTGCGCGACCCCCAGCGCGGCCACGAGGCCGCCTTCGTGATCCAGCCCCAGCGCTCGCTGGAGCTGCGCTTCCCCGCCGGAGCCCTCGAAGGACTCGAGCTCAGCGTCGCGCTGCGCACGCCGCAGGGCGTGAGGCGCGCCGGCCACTGGTCGCTCGATGCTCTGCGCGCTCAAGGCGCGTGCGCGGGCTTCGACCTCGACTCCGCGACCTTCCACGCCTGGTCGTTCGCGGGCCGCGGCACCACAGGCGTACCCTTCGTCGGCCCCGCACTGCCGTCGTCCTCGGCGCCGCTGTGTGCGCCTCCGACGGCTCCCCACGTGCCCGCGATCACGCCGCACGACATCAAGCGGGGCGACGCGCCTCCGCGCTTGGAGAACAAGCCGCTGCCGCCGGTCTAGCCGCGCAGCGCACGAGTTCGGCTCTTTTTGAGAGTGAGAGACCGAGAGAGACGGAAGGTGGCCAGCGCTCGAAACGCTGGCCATCGGCCGTTTCAGGGGCGCTCGCCGCGCTCCCAACGCGCGTAGAGCTCCGGCCGTCGATCCCGCTCGACACACACGCGGCGCCGCAGCTCGCGCGCCACCTCGAGGTCGAGGTCCGCGACGAGGAGCTCGTCTTCCGGCTGCGCTTGCGCGAGGCACTCGCCGTGAGGCGAGGCGATCAAGGAGTTCCCGGAAAAGTCGAGCACGAGCTCGCGGCGCCCGATGACGTCGCGGCCGGTGCGGTTGCACGCGACGACGAAGCACTGATTTTGAACCGCGACTCCTTGTACGAGCGCGCGCCAGTGCGTCGCTCGCGCCGACGGCCACTGCGCGCTGACGCACAGCACCTCGACGCCCGCGGTGAAGAGCGGACGTGTGAGCTCGGGAAAACGCAGGTCGTAGCACGAGAGCGTGGCGACGCGCGCGCCGCGCAGCTCGACGACGGCCGGGAGAGAGTCGCCCGCGGTGAAGCTCTCCGTCTCGGCGGTCGGCGTGAACAGGTGGACCTTGTCGTAGCTCGCTAGCTCGACGCCGCGCTCGAAGAGGCGCGAGCGATTGGCCGGTCGATCCGGCAGCGCGACGCCGAAGCCCGAGCCGCAGACCGCGAGCTCCAGCTCCCTCGAAAACTCGCGCACGCGCGACCACGCCGCGTCGTCGGCGGCCGTGAGCGCACCGAGCTCCGAGCGCGGACCCGGGAATCCGGAAGGCCACATCTCGGGGAGCACCACGAGCTCGACGCCGCGCTGTGCGGCGAGACGCAGCCCGCGTTCGACGTGCGCGAGGTTGTCGCGCGTAGCGCCTCGAAGGACGTCGAATTGGAGTGCCGCAGCTCGCATGAGCTTGGTTTCTAGCGGCGCCCGCGGACGCTTGCCACCGTCCCAGCGCAGGGTCATGCTGCGGCGATTCCGCATGGGGCTCGAAGTTTCCACGGCCGCGCTCTCGGCATCCACGGCGCTCGACGCACTGCTCGCACTCGGAGTCGGTCGCACGCTGCTCTCGCTCTTGCCGCCCGGCCGAGTCGGCTCCCACCGTCCGCGCGAGCTTCCGGAGACCGTGATCGCGAGCTTGGCGCTCGGCGCTTGGACGGTCGTTGCGGCTCGCAGGCTCGGAGTGGCGTGGTCGGGCTCGCGCGATGCGCTCGTGCTCGGACTCGCCCTCGCGGCGGCGCTCGTCGGCGCGGTGCGTCTCGCGACACGGCCGCACGCCTTCGTCCCGCAGCACGTCTTGCCGGAGCCGAGGCGCAACCTCCTCACTTTCGTTTGGCTCGGTCTCGTCGCGCTCGACTCGTTGGAACCGGTTTGGAGCGACGCGACGGCGCAGTCCGCCAGCCTGTCGCTCCTGGCGCTCGCGGCAGCGTGGATCGTGTTCCGCGCGCTGGAGTGCGCAGGTCAGCCCGCGTGGATCGCGGCGCTGTGCGCCAGCCTGCTCCCGCTCGATTCCCGGGAGTCGCTGGACTCGGCGGGCCTTTCCCTGATCGTCGCGCTGCTCTGCGCGGGCCTCGTGGGCTGGCTGCGGCGCGCCGATGCCCGAGATCGCGCGATCGCGGCGCTCGCTGCGGCCGCGAGCGTCGCCTTCGACGCGCGCATCGCGCTCGCGGGCGGGGTCGCGCTCTGGGTCACCGCGCATCGAAACTCGCGCAAGGCCAGCGTGAAAGCGCTGGTTGTCGCGAGCCTCGCCGTGGGTGTACCGACGTGGCTCGTGCTTTCCGGCGAGAGCGCTTCTTGGAGCACACCGTGGAGCGTGTCGACGGACGCGACCCCGTTGAAGAGGTGGCTTCCTTTCGCGATGGAAGTGCTCGCGCTCGCGCTCGGAGTCATCTTCGCGCGGCGTCCTCGCTCCGCGTCGCCGGCGGAGTTCTTCGCGCCCGCGGGCAAGGAGCTCGTCGCGCTCGCGGTCGTTTGGATCCTGCCGATCGCGCTCGCCGGGCTCGCACGGCTCGTTCCGGCGTTGCACCACGCGTCGTTCGCGCGCGCCGATGTCGCGGCGCTCGCCCGGGCGCTCGTGCCTGCGGCGGTGATGTTCGCCGCGCTCGCGTGCGTGCGATCCGTACGGCCATGAGCCTCGCGCGCGATCCGCTGCCGACCGCGGCGCTGGAGCGCGCACACGCAGCGCTGCGTGCAGGCATGCCCTACAAGCGAGCGCTCGAAGCGCTGCTCCTCGAGCTCGACGACGAGGCGGTGGATCGCTTCACCCAACTTCAGCGCGAGGCGCGCGGAACTTGGCTGCTCGCGCTGCGCGTCCCGCAGGGCGAGCGAGCTGCTCGCGCGCTGCTGCTCGGAAATGCTCTGTCGGGCACGAGCATCGTGCTCGCACAGCACGGCTTCGAGGTGACGCTTTTCGACCGTTCCGAGCTGCGCATGCAATGGGCCGTCGAACGCAACGCCGCACTCTCCACGGGGCCGCGCACGCGCACCGCGCTGGCCTCGGGTTCGCACGATCTGCCGTTCTCCGATGGCGAGTTCGACCTCGTCGTCCAAGAGGACGGGCTTCCGAGCGCGTCGCGCGGCTGGGGACACGACCTGGCCGAGCTCCGTCGCATCTGCGCCGGCGAGCTGGTCGTGATCGCCGACAACCGCTTCGCGTACAAGCGCTCGAGCGGCCGACGCGGCGTGTTCGACATCCCCGGGCCGTTGGCGTTCCTGCGGCGTGCTGTGTGGAGCGACGAGCGCACGCTGGCCGCTCAGCGACGGCTCGCGCGCGCCCGCGGCTTCGCGCCGCCGCGCGCCTTCGCGCTGTATCCGCACGCGAGCGAGTACACGTTCGTCGTCGGGCTCGACGGCGCGGGTCCCGCGCTGGAGCTCGGTCCCAAGGAGCGCGCGAACAAGCTCAAGCTCGGTGCCCACGCGCTCGGGCTCTTCCCATGGCTCGCCCCATCGTTCGCGGTGATCTCGGCGAGAGACGAGGTCGCGGCGACTCCGCCTCGTTGGCAGCGACTGCTCGCGCAACTGGCAGAGCGCACGGGCGAGCGCGGTGCGACGCTGGAGCATGTCGTCGCGACGCGCGGCAATTCTGCGCTGCTGCTCACGCGCGGCGCGAACGACGGAGACGAGGGCGCGTGGTGCGTCCACATCGGCCTGAGTGCAGCGCAACGGAGTCAGCTCGCGACGCACGGACG
Organism: Planctomycetota bacterium; assembly: GCA_044355055.1. Lineage (GTDB taxonomy): Bacteria > Planctomycetota > UBA1135 > UBA1135 > F1-120-MAGs118. The sequence goes on from JBIKYW010000089.1 coordinate 8,027, forward strand.
GACGCTGCGCGAGCTCGCGAACTCGCATCCCGCTTGCCCTGTGCCGCAGTGGCTCGCCGAGGGCGAGTTCGAGGGTGTGTTCACGACCGTCGAGCGCCGCGCGCGCGGCTTGACCGCGCCACAACTCACCGGAGACCTCGCAGCGACACGGCGCACGCTCGACGGACTCGTCGAAGCGCTCGCCAGTCTGGTGGTGACGCGGGAACACGTCCTCGACGAGGCGAGCTTCGAGGCGCTCCTCGGCCGTCGGTTCGATGGGGTGGCGGCGTACGCGGGCGCCGCGGTCACCGTGGCCGAGCTCGATCGGATGCGCGAGCGTGCGCGGCGCGCATTCGTCGGAATGCGGATTCCACTCGTCGTCCAGCACGCCGACTTGCGCAGCAAGCACGTGCAAGTCGAGCGCGACGGGCGCCTGCTCGCCCTGCTCGACTGGGGCTCTGCGGAACGGGCCGATCTGCCGTATTTCGATCTCCTCCACTACCTCCTGCACGAGCGCAAGCAGGCGGACGGCCTGACCGCACGGGAGATGTGGCGCCTCGCGCTGGAGCCCGCGCGCCTGCGCGACTGGGAGCGCGCCGCGCTCGCGCGCTACGCGGGGCTCCTGGGGCTGAGGCCGGAGTTCTGCACGGCGCTGGCGGACCTCTATCCCGTGCTCGTGGCAGCCATGGCCGAACGGCACTGGGACTTCAGCCGGCCGCGCTGGCTGCGGCGCCAGTTCGGCATCGGGATCGAGCGCCCCTAGGCGCACCGCGCGCGCTGGGCGCCTAGAGCCTGCGAAGTCGAGGCCCGGGACGGCGCCCCCGGCGAGGGCCACCGGTGCGAAAATTGTTCCGCCGACCGCTAGGTTTGAGCCCGTCCGGGGCCTAGTCTCACGAGGGACGCGGGAGTGGAAGCTCTCTTCAACTTGACGCCCCAAGCCGCTTCCCGGTGGCTTGGAGCGGGTCGCAGCCCGACGTTGTGCCGCAAGAACGATGACAAGCCCGTCATGAGATTGCGGTTGCAACTTCTTAGGTTACCTTGAAATTCCTTCGCACCCCGCGGCGCCCTCTGTACCCGCGGCCAACGAGTTCGGCGGTCCGAACTCTGCGCGCCGCTCTCCTCGCAATCCAAGAGCAGATCACCATGAAGTCCTTCTTCCACGAAAAACTCTTCCTCGCCGCAGCCGCGCTCGCTGTCGCGCCGCTCGCGCTCGCCGATGAACCCGAGGCCCTGCCCGTCTGCAGCTACGGCGGCCCCTACAACGCCGAGTGCACCGGCGCCTCGACGGCCGTACCCCTCGATGGCTCGGCTTCCTTCGACCCCGATGGCACGCCGCTGACCTTCCAGTGGATCGAAGAGTGCCCGTTCGGCTTCGTGGACGACCCGACGGTCTCCCAGCCGAACTTCGTGATCGACATGACGGGCCAGTGCCAGCGCCAGTGCTTCGTCGCGCTGCGCGTGTTCTCGGGC
>JBIKYW010000090.1:0-9470 GCA_044355055.1 Planctomycetota bacterium
CGCTCGCGGCGGGGTTGGCGCCGTCGTAGCGGATGGCGCGGATCTGGATCAGGTCGCGCACGAGCTCGCGCGGCGCGTCCGCACCCTTGGGCGTCTCGACCTGCTCGACCGGCTTCTCCGGCGGCGGCTTGCCCGTCCAGTCGAGCTGCTTGAGGCCGCGCTCGACCTGCGACGCGGCGAGCATCGTGTCCTTCTGCTCGCCGATCTCCGGGACCTTCGAGAGGACACCGGCCATGCGCTCGACGGGCACCTGCTTGTTCCACTCCTCACGCTTCATGAGCGAGAGCGCGAGGTAGGCGACCATCCCGGCTCCGAGCAGGCCGGTGACGCTCCAGACGACGAGCTTCTGTTGGGCGGTGTTCATGGGGTCCTTCGGGGGGCGATGCTACCCCCCGCCCGTGGCGGTTCCAACGCGGAGGAGGGCGGACAGGGGCGACAGACGACGGGAGAGGCCCTTTTCTTCCCGGCCTACCCGCGCCCCGAGCTGGAGGTGATTCCGCGCAGGGCGAGGACGAGCTCGTCGGGGCGGTCGCTGGCCGCGAGTGCCTCCTCGAGGGACACGAGCCCAGCCTGAACGAGGCGGCGCAAGGATTGATTGAACGAGTACAGACCCGGCGTGGTGCCCTGCTCGATGGTGCGCATGAGGTCACCGGTCTCGCCACGCTCGATCAGCTCGCGCACCCGCGGAGTCTGGATCAAGAGTTCAAAGGCCGGGACCATGCCACGGCCGGAAGCTCGCGCGAGCAGGCGCTGCGAGAGCACCGCGGCGAGATTGTCCGACAGACGCGTGCGCACCTGAGCATGCTGCTCCGCGGGGAAGAACCCGAGGATGCGATCGAGGGTCTGCGCGGCGTTGACGGTGTGCAGCGTCGACATCACGAGGTGACCCGTCTCGGCCGCATCGAGCGCGGCCGTGACCGTCGCGCGATCGCGCATCTCACCGATTTGGATCACGTCCGGGCTCTGACGCAGCGCGTGCCGCAGGCCCTCGTGGAAGCTCTCGCAGTCGATGCCCACTTCGCGCTGGCTGATCACGCAACGCTTCTCGCTGAAGAGCACCTCGATCGGGTCTTCGAGCGTGATCACGTGGCGGTCCATCGTCTGGTTCATCAACTCGACGAGCGCCGCGAGCGTCGTCGACTTGCCCGAGCCCGCGATGCCCGTGACGAGCACGAGCCCGCGCCGACGCTGAGCGATGCGCGCGAGATCCTGTGTGGGGAGCTCGAGTGCGGCGAGGTCCGGCGCGTTCTCGCCGATCCGGCGCACGACGACGGCGGGCTCCCCCATCTGCTTGTAGGCGTTCAGGCGGAAACGACCGAGGCCATCGAGCTGCAGCGCGGCGTCCGCCGAGCCGCTCGTGCGCCACTTCTCCATGCGGTCGGCACCCATCACGCCCTCGAGCACTTCGAGCAGCGCGCCCGAGTTCGGCACGCGCCCCGGCAGGAACGTGATGCGTCCGTCGATCCGCGTCGAGGGTCGCCCACCCGCGCGCAAAATGAGATCGCTCGCACCCGTCTTGACCATCACACCGAGCCACGCCTCGACCTTGTGACGCGGGCTGAGCGCGTTGAAGCGCGTCGCCTCGGCGGCATCGATCGCAAGCGGCTCGTTCGGACGCGCGGATTCCTGCGCGCTCGCCGGGAGCGGCGCCGCGGGGCTCGGCGGGGTGGGCGCACCCTCCGCGCGCAGCGGAATGCTGCGCGGTGCGTTCGCAGCATCGTTGGCCGCGCGCACGGGACGGGACTCCCACGGCGGCACTTCCCAACCCGCGGCAGAGCCGCGAGCGACGGGACGGGCGTCAGGGCCTTGGGGGTCTCTCGGTTGGTTCGACAAGGGGCGTCCTCACGGCACGCCCTGCCACCATCGGCCCGAGGCGACTCCGTGTCCGGCCCATCGGAGCGCCGCGGGGCCGCACTTGAGCGAGCACCCCGATTCCGCGCCCGTGCCCGCTGACGCACCTTCCCCGTGCGTCGGACACTCAGACCGCGGTCGGCCGACGCGCGAGCGCGTGGGCCGCGAGCAACACCTCGGGGAGCCCTTCCCCGAGCAGCGCCGAGATGCGCAGCACGCGCGACGTGTCGCAGCCGCCGGCGCGCACGCCCTTCAACGCACTCTCGAGCTCCGCCGCGCGCGCGAGCGCCTCGTCGTCCTCGCACTTGGTGGCGACCACGAGGCGCGGCTTCTCGTAGAGCTCGGGGCTCGAGCGCGCGAGCTCGGTGTCGACCACCTGCCAAGACTGCAGCGGATCCCCGCCGAGCTCCGGCGACACGTCGACCAAGTGCAAGAGCACCTTGCAACGCTCGACGTGCTTCAAGAACTGGTGTCCGAGGCCCTTGCCCTCGCTCGCGCCCTCGATCAGACCCGGCAGGTCGGCGACGACGAGCGTGTCGAAGTCGCCGACGCGTGCGATGCCGACGTTGGGCGAGAGGGTCGTGAAGGGATAGTCGGCGATCTTCGGCGTCGCCGCGGTGATGCGCGAAAGCAGGGTCGACTTGCCCGCGTTGGGCAGACCGACGAGCCCGACCTCCGCGAACAGCTTGAGCTCGAGGCGCACGGTGCGCACTTCGCCAAACTTGCCCTTCGTGGCCATGCGCGGCGCCTGTCGCACCGCGTTCGCGAAGTGCGGATTGCCGAGGCCGCCGTCGCCGCCCTGCGCGATGACCAGACGCTCGCCGAGCGTCTTGAGGTCGCGCAGCAAGTTGCCGTGCTCGGTGTCGAACACCTGCGTGCCGACGGGCACTTCGAGCACGAGGTCCTCGGCATCGCGGCCCGCCTTGTTCTTCGTCCCGCCCGGCTCGCCGGCGCGCGCCGCGTACTTCTGCTTGCGGCCGAGGTCGAGGAGCGAGTTCACATGCTCGCTCGTCACGAGCACCACGCTCCCACCGCGGCCGCCATCGCCGCCGTCGGGGCCGCCCTTGGCCACGAACTTCTCGCGATAGAACGACACCAGCCCGTCGCCGCCCTTGCCGGCCTCGACGTGGATCAGGGCTTCGTCGCGGAACATCGCTGGCTCACTCCGAAAAAAAACGGTGCTGTCTACGACCGCGGCGGCCGAGTTCTGCTGGAGAACCGGGCCGCCGCACGTGGGGACACGCAGGGGACGCGGGGCGCGAGCGCCGACCGGATCCGCGCGCGCCGCTCAGACTGCCTTGGGCTCGACGACCACGCGGCGCTGCGTGGCGAAGCGCACCGTGCCGTCGACGAGCGCGAACAGCGTGAAATCGCTGCCCATGCCGACGTTGCGGCCGGGGTGGAACTTCGTGCCGCACTGGCGGACGATGATCGAGCCCGCGGTGACCGTCTGGCCGCCGTAGACCTTCACGCCGCGGAACTGCGGGTTGGAGTCGCGGCCGTTGCGCGTGGAACCTTGACCTTTTTTGTGTGCCATGTCGGATCAGCCCTCGATGTTCTGGATCTTGACGCGGACGTAGCCCTGACGGTGGCCGCGCTTCTTGCGCACGTTCTTGCGGCGCTTGAAGCGGAAGGCGATCACCTTGTCGCCGAGGGCTTCGCCCACGACCTCGCCCGTGACCTTGGCGCCCGAGACGAAGGGCTTGCCGATCTTGACCGAGCCCTCGTTGCCGAGGAGGGCCACCTCACCGAAGGTGACCTTGGAGCCCGGGGCCGAGTCGAGGCCGAGATCACACAGGATCTCGTCCCCGGTCCGGACGGTGAATTGGCGCGTTCTGTCGCTGATGACGGCGTACACGAGAGAGATCTCCGCTGACTGAAGGGCGGGAGAGAGTAGCGCCCCCACCCCCCGGCGTCTAGCCCCCACCGCGTTCCCGGGCAGATCGCCCGGACGACCCGCGCCCCCAAAGCCTCCCGCGGGCGGCGCCACCCCGGGCCGCCCCCCGCTGCGCCGGTGCTCCCAAAAGCAGGGCGGCCACCCCTCAGGATGGCCGCCGTGGCATCGGGCGGGCTCGCAGGAACCTCCAAGGCGCCTCGAAGCCCGCTGCGGGACGTTCCTAGCGCTTGCGCCGACCGCCCGGACGAACCTCGCGGCCGTCCGCGCGCAGGTAGCGCAGCACCGAGTCGTCGATCTGGTCGCCGACCGAGACGAGCTCGATCTCGCGCTCGTGCTTGAGCATCAGGTCGCGCAGCTCTTGGTTGTAGTTGCGCTTCATGTACTCGACCACCTCGGGTTGAGTGCGGACCTCGACCTTGGTGAAGCCCTTCAGGGTCAACGCCGAGCCGAGTCGGCGCAGGATCGCGCCCGTGCGCGACTCGACGGTGCGCAGGCGGCCCGAGCCGCGGCAGCGCGGGCAGTTGTGGAAGAGCATCTTCGACAGGCCCGGACCGAGACGCTGGCGCGTCAGCTCGAGCAGGCCGAACTGGGAGATGCGGCCGAGCTTCGAACGCGCGCGGTCGCTGGCCATGGCATCTCGCAGGGCGTTCTCGACCTTCTTGCGCGAGTTGGAGCGCATCATGTCGATGAAGTCGCACACGATGATGCCGCCCAAGTCGCGCAGGCGAATCTGGCGCGCAATCTCCTTCACGGCCTCGAGGTTCGTGCGCAACGCGACGTCCTCGAAGTCGAAGCCGTCGCTGCGCGTCTTGCCCGAGTTGACGTCGATCGCGACCAGCGCTTCGGCTTGGTCGAACACGATCGAGCCACCCGAGGCCAAGTCGATGCGACGCGAGAAGATGCGCTCGAACTCCTGCTCGACCGAGTGCGCGTGGAAGAGCGGCTTTGGGCCCTGGTGCAGCTGCACGCGATCCACCTTCTCGGGGATCAGCTTCTGCATGAACTCGCGCACGCGGTTGTAGACCTTCTCGTCGTCGACGATCACCGCCTCGGTGTGGTCGTTGAAGAGGTCACGGATGGTGCGGATCGCGACGTCCGACTCTTCGTAGAGCGGCGAGGGACCGCGGCCGAGCTGCAGGCGCTTGCCGAAGCTGTCCCACAGGAGCATCAGGTAGTCGAGGTCGCGCTTGAGGTCCTCCTTGGTGCAGCCCGTGCCCGCAGTGCGGACGATCACGCCCATGCCGGCGGGGATCTCGAGGCTCTCGAGGATGCGCTTCAGGCGCCGACGTTCCTTCTCGTCCTCGATCTTGCGGCTCACGCCCGTGCGCGACATCGAAGGCATCAGCACGAGATAGCGGCCGGGGATCGAGATGTAGGTCGTCAGCGTCGGACCCTTGTCGCCGATCGCGTCCTTGGTGACCTGCACGACCACCGACTGGCCCTTTTGCAGGAGCTCGCTGATCGGGTGGCGCGGGCGAGCGCGGTGGCGACCGTGCCCCTGCTTGCCATGTCCTTGCTTGCCATGTCCTTCCTTGCCGTGCCCGCGATCGTTGCGCCGCTCGTGGCGGCCGCGTCCACCGCGGGGAGCCGAGGGCTCGCTCACGAGCGCCGTGGCATCGGCTTCGAGTCCGCCTTCCGACGGCGCGCGATCGTCTCCGCTCGTTGCTTCGAGGCCCGCCTCCTCGCCGGCGGTTTCGTCCGCGTGGGACTCGGCCGTCGACTCGTCGACCGCGAACGAGAAGTCCATCGCGGGCTCCGCGGACTCGATCTTGTGCTCGGACGGCGCGGGCGCCTCGAGCGAGCCGACCTCGATCATCTCGCCATCGTGATCGTGATCGTGGTCATGATCGTGATGCGCAGCGGTGTCGTGCGCGTGATCGTGTCCGTGACCGGCGTCGTCGTGGTGCGCGTGCGGATCGTCGTGGCGCTCGTGGGCGCTCGCGGCCGGATGCGCATCGGAGAGCTCGACGCCGACGTGCGGCTGGCTCGACTTCTCGTCCCACTCCTCGGGATCGATCTTGTGCGTGAGGAGCTTGTCGAGGCTCCAGTCCTTCTCGCCGTAGGCCGCGAGGACGTCCGAGGTGTGCAGGAAGCCGTTGCGGCCTTGGCCGAAGTCGATGAACGCCGCACCGATCGCGGGCTCGAGGTTCACGACCTTGCCGCGGTAGATGTCGTTGACGAGCGTCTCATGACGCTTGACGTGCATCTGGAAGTCGACGATGTGCCCGTCTTCCACGACCGCGACGCGCGTCTCTTCGCGGTCGATGGCGTTGACGAGGATGATGTTCTTCTTGCCCGGACGCGGGGCGCGGACCTCTTCCTTGGGCTCGCGCACCTCCTTGGTCTTTTCGCGGCCGCGGCTCTCGCCGGCGGGGCGCTCTTGCGACTCGGCCGCGGCGGGTGCGAGCGCGGGGAGTTCGTCGTCCTCGCCCGGGATCAGCTCGACGGCGAGCGGACCGCTCGCGCCCTCTCGGTCGCGGCCACGTCCGCGACGGCGGCGACGGCGGCGACCCGCCTCGCCCTCTTCGCGCGGCTCTTCGCCCGACACAGCCGCCTCGCGCTCGTCTCCCGGGCCAGCTTCCCCACCTTCGCGGGGGACCGACTCGCCCTCGACCGTGCGCTCGGCCTCACCACCGCGACCTCCGCGTCCACGGCGGCGACGACGACGGCGACCACCCTCGCCCTCGCGGGGCTCGGCGGGAGCCGCGATGAACGGAGCATCCTCGAGAGCCGGATCGAGAGGAGCCTCGAGCTCTGCTGCGCGCGGCGCGCGCTCTTCCGTCGCACCCTCGGCGGGCGCGCCCTCGACCGAACCCGCGCCCTCGGCGCCAGCGGGCAGTCCGTCGGCGCGACGGCGTCGACCACGGCCACCGCGGCGACCGCGACGACGGCGACGTCCGCGACGCTCACCGTCTTCGCCCTCGGCGCCGCCTTCCGCTGCGCCACCGGAGAGCTCTTCGTATTCGCCGAGTTCCGGCAGCTCGGGCTCGTCTTCGGACAGCGGCAGCGGCTCGACCGGCTCCGCACGGCCGCCATTGGAATCGACGGGGCCGTCTGCGGCCGCGTTGGACTCGCCGGCGTCGACGTTGGCGGCGGCGTCGCTGGCCTCGGCCGTGGGCTCACCCGTGTCGTCGCCAGCGCGCTCGGACTCGCCAGCGCGACCGCGGCGGCGGCCGCGGCCTCCGCGGCGACGGCGGCGACGCGGACCCTCGTCCGCGGGCAGCGCGGGGTCCACCTCATTCGAGGCCGTGCCTTCCGCAGAACCCTGCGGCTCGTCCGGCTCCCCGCCGGTGGGACCGCGCTCGGCGGTGTTGCGATGTTCGTGCGGAGTTTCCGACTCCGCGCCGGCTCCGAAGGTCGGAGGCAGTTCGTCCCCGAAGGGGCGTTGATCCGTCATGACAAAGTGCTTTCACGTCCGGACTACACCCCGTGGAAAGCCGCGGAGGCGGATCGGCGTCGCTCGCGCGACAGCACGTCTACCTGCAGCCAAGGGGTTCTCGGAGTGCCCCACGGCGGTCGCGTCGACTTCTCGCGGTGGGACGCGCAAGCACCAAGATTCGGCGCAAGTGCGCGCGAATGCGTCGGGCGGGCGTCCCGGAGGAGCCGTCGCGGAACCATGGTGACCCCAGAAGAGGGGGTGGCCCCGGACGAAAATGTGCGTTGAGTGAAGAGCGGGCGGCGTGGGCAGCGGAGCGCGAGGTGCGCTCACCGGACTCGCCGCGGGACCTGAGGCATCCTGCCACAGGTGAAACCATGCTCCCTTATCGTCGCTCCGGAATCGAAGCCAAAGCCTGAAAAACTCGCGTTCGAGGCGGGGACCCCGTCTGGGACAGCGAAGGCGCGGGCCGACCCCGCCGAGAGCAGGGCCGGCCCGCGCCGGTCGATGGGCTCACCCCGAGCGGGCTCGCCATGGCACTCGCCGCGACTCAGTCCTGTTCCGCCTCTTCCTTGGCCTTCTTTTGGGCCTCTTCGTAGGCGGCCTTGGTCTCGGGCGTCATCAGCGCCTCGTACTCGTCCTTGAGGCGCGTGCGACGGCGCAGGAGCTCGCCCTGCACGATCTTCTCCGTGTCACTCGAGCTGTGGACCACCGTCGGCGTGAGGAACACGAGCAGACTGCGCCGATTGCGCTCCGCCTTCTCGTTCTTGAAGAGCTCGCCGATCAGCGGAATCGCCGAGAGGTACGGCACGCGCGACTCGGTCTTGGTGTCGAGGTCGGTGGTGAGGCCGCCGATCATCGCCGTCTGGCCGCTCTCGAGGAGCATCGTGGTGACGATGGTCGACGAGCGCGTGCGCGGCAGCGCGATCGAGCCTTCCTCACCCGCGGCGCCGACGGTGAACACGTCGAAGCCCGCCGGCGCGAGCGCCGACTGACCGGTGCCCGAGAGGCTCGTCTCCTTGGGGATCACTTCCATCGTGAGCGAGTTGGTGCCCGGCACGACGTGCGGGACGATCATCAACTGGAAGCCGATGTCGACGGGCGAGCCCTGCGCCTCGGTGAGCGAGAGCGACAGACCGCCGGCCTGCCCCTGCTCGGTCTTGGCCTCGGCGTAGCGGATCGTCTCGCCGACGAAGATCGTGGCCTCCGTGCCGTCGAGCGCGATGATCTTGGGCGCTTGGATCACTTCGCTGTCGGTGTCGCGCTGCAGCATCTTCAGCGTCGCGTTGACGCCGGTGAACGAGAGCACGCCGAACACGGTGTCGGGCACGGTGAGCGCGCCGAGCGCATTGGCCGGGTCGCTGACGGGACCGACGTGGCCGAGCTGGCTCACGGAGATCGCATCTTCCCAGTCGCCCCCGTCGAGTCCGAAGGGCAGCGTGGTCGGAATCTGGCCCCCACCGACGCGGATCTGCGGACCGCCGTCGCCGTAGTCGACGCCGAGGTCGAGGAAGTCGCCCTTGAGCGTGGAGACGAACTTGACGTCGACGAAGACCTGCGCGGGCTCGACGTCGAGTCGATCGATCATCTGCGCGATCTCCTCGTGCACCTGCGCGGTGTCGCGCACGATGATCACGTTCTGCGACTGCACATAGTCGAGATCGCCGCCGTTCGAGAGCGCCTTGCGCAGCGCTTCGAGCACGGTGAAGGTCTTCGAGATGTCCTGCTGGCCCTGCTGTCCCTGCGCCTGCTGCGAGGTGGGCATGAGGAACTCGGACTTGATGTTCGGGCGGAAGCGGCTCTGCGGGCGGATGTAGCGCAGCTGGTAGCTCTGCGTCGTCATCTGCGCCTGCAGCGTGATCGGATCGACCACGCGCAGGATGCCGCGGCCCTCTTCGATCACGGTGAAGCCGAGCGTCTTGCAGGCCACGTCGAGCGCGTCGCGCCACGGAACGTCCTTGAGGCGCAGCGAGATCGAGCCCTTCACCTCGGGCGCCACGATGATGTTCGCGCCGCCGACCTTGCCGATCGCGTCGATCACTTCGGCGATGTCCGTGCCGCGCGTCTCGAGCGAGAACGGGCGCTGCTTCTCGACGACGAGGATGCCGCCCGTGCGCTCGCTCACCACGCAGCCGACGCTCTCCGCGACGACCTCGAGCGCGTCACGCCAGGGAACGTCCGTGAGCTGCACCGAGACCGGCGCATACTCGCCCGGAAGCACGACGAGGTTGACGCCCGTCTGCTCGCGCAGGTAGTCGACGACCTCGGCGAGCGTGCGTCCCTCGACGCGCAAGCTGACGCGCGCTTCCTTGCCGACGGTCTGAGCCATGCCGGTCGCGAGCAGAC
>JBIKYW010000531.1:0-2802 GCA_044355055.1 Planctomycetota bacterium
CGGCAGCGGAGGATCGCGCGCTCACTCTGGCGGTGGCGCGTGCGTTGATGCAGGGCAACTCTGCCAAGCTCGCGGAGGCGATCACGCTCCTCGAGCGACTTTGGAAGGAACGCAGCGCCAGCGCGCGCCCGGCCGAGCTCGGCGAGATCGGCACGTGGCTCGCGCTCGCGCTCTGTCGTCGCTATGACATCGCGGATCGCGCGCGTGCCGCGGCGATCATCGACGAAGCACGTCGTCATGTCGTCGATCCGACGCAGCGCAACGTGCTGGTTGCGCTCTCCGGCGTCGCGCGCTTCCTCGGCAACCAGCCCAGTCCTCAGAACTAGCGCGCGCAGCTCGCCGTCGAGCTAGCGCGGGGGAACCGCACCGCCCGCGAGCCAGCCCTCGTTCTCCAGCACCTCGCGCAGCGAGCCAAAGCGGAACTCGGCGAGCAGCCGCTCCAGCCTCGGCAACGTGCGGTCGAGGTTCAAGTAGTGGCGGAATCTCGCGGTTGCGGCTGCGGCGATGCGCGGCTGCTGCGGATCGAACTCCCACGGATGCAGATAGAACGCACCGGCGCGTCCGCGCGACTCCAAAGAGCGCAGGGCTGCGCGAGTGACGCTGCCAGGCAGCAAGCGGAAGTAGCCGCCGCCGCCAAACGGCAGGTTGCGACCCGCGATCGAATAGGTCGACACGGGAAACTCGACGACGCAGCCGCCTCCCGCCTCGACACGAGAGATGCCGGGCTCGAAGCCGGGCACGCCGTACACGGGATGGCGAATGGGGTGCACGCTGGAGTCGTAGCGATAGCCGCGGCGAACGAGAACGTCGAAGGCCCACCAGGTGCGGCGCGTGAGCGTGAACGTCGATGCGCGGAAGCCGATCGGCGACGGTGCGCCCGCAGCCGCAAGCGCGCGCTCGGTTCGCGCGAGGTCCTCGTCGAGACGCTCGGGTCCGAGGTCTTGGAGGAACAAGTGCTCGTAGCCATGGCTCGCCACTTCGTGGCCCGCTTCGAGACAGCGAGTCACCCACTTGGGATGGCGCTCGGCGATCCAGCCGAGGAAGAAGAAGGTGGCGTGCGCACGATGGCGTGCCAGCGCGCCGAGGATGTGCTCCATGCCGACGTCGAGTCGGGGCTCGACGGCGTCCCAGTCTTCGCGGCGGAAGTGCGAGCGCAGGTTGGCGACTTGGAAGTACTCCTCCACGTCGAAGCTCATCGCATGCAGCCTGCGTGAATCGTTCGCCATGGGCGCCATGCTAGCGTGCCTCCTTCACGCGGCGGCCGGCGCGGCGCTCCGCCAAGAGCTCGGTTGCAACGCCGATCACCGCTCGCGCAGTCCCCCGCCATGTGAGATCCCGTTCGAGCACGTCGGCCCGGGCTCGCGCGCCAAGCCGCGCGCGAAGAGACTCGTCCTCGGCGAGGCGCGTCAGCGCGCGCTGCAAGCTCGGACCGTCGCCGGGCGGAACCAAGAGCGCATTGCGATCGTCCGCGAGGATCTCGCGCAGGTTCGGCTGGTCGGGTGCGACCGATGCAATCCCCGCGGCCATGTATTCGAAGAGCTTGAGCGGAGATGCGTAGGGATTGATCGCCGGCACCAGTGCGACATCGAAGGCTGGCAGCAGCGCGGGGATGGCGCTGTGCGGCCGTGGGCCCGCGAAATGGACCCGTGGCGTCACGCGCAGCTCGGCCGCGCGTGCCGCAAGAGCGGCATGAGCGGGGCCTTCCCCGACCAGCACGAGCCTCGCCCGCTCGAGTGCGGGCGTCGCCAGCGCATCGAGCACGAGATCGAGGCGATGCCACTCGCGATAGAAGCCGACGAATCCAAAGACGAGGTCGGCGGAGGGCAGCGCAAGCTCGACGCGTGCACGTGCACGCGCGTCGGGCGCAAAGTCGTAGGCTTCGGGTTCGATCCCGTTGTGCGTGACGAAGATACGGCTGCGCTCGACTCCTCGCTCGGCAACCATGTCCCCGAGGACGGCCGTGACCACACACACACGGTCCGCGCTCTTCCAGATGAAGTCTTCGAGGCGCTGGGCCGTCTTGGGAAACGAGAGCCCGCGCGTCTTCGCGAGTTCGAGCACCATCGGCGAGTTGACCTCGAGCACGATCGGCAGACCGAGGCGCTTCGCCGCGAGGACGCCCGCGGCGTTGCCGAAGGCATAACGCTCGTAGATGAAGTCGGGCTCGAAGCGGTTGGCGGCAGCGATGATCCGCGGTCGTCCCAGTCCGGAGTACGCGTACTCCGCGAGCTCGCGCGCGAAGCGCGGCATGCGACCTAGGAAGGAGAGCTTGGTAGGCGCGCCCGCAGGGGCCCGGTGCGAGTCGTCGGACGCGACCAGGCTCGCCTCGAAGACCTCGTGCCCCAGATCTCGAAAGGCACGCTGGAGCGAGCGAATGTGTACGCCTTGACCATCGCCGGCACTCGTACGGTGGTGGTAGAGGATCCTCACCGCGAGCCTCCGATCGCGCGCTCGAGCAGCGCCTCGAGCGCATCGAGGCCGCGCTCCCAGCCGAAGGCCTTTCCGTGCGAGCGCAGGGCTCCGCGATCCCGCGGCGTGCGCAGCTCGGAGAGGACCAAGACCGCGAGATCCGCGGGCTCCCTCGAGACCGAGAGGGAGCCTTCGATTCCGCGCAGCAACTCTGCGGTTCCTCCCGCGTCCGTCGCTACGACCGGAAGGCCCGAGGCGAGCGCCTCGAGAACGACATTGGGTCGTCCTTCGCGACGGCTCGTGAGCAAGAGCACATTCGCCGCTCCGTACCAGAGTGCGAGTCGCTGAGGATCGGCTTCACCCGCGAATTGGATGCGATCTCCGAGACCACGT
>JBIKYW010000532.1:0-2801 GCA_044355055.1 Planctomycetota bacterium
CAAAGCAGGTGAAGAAGTCGAGCAGGTCCGTGCCCGTGCGCGCGTCGTGGAGCCAAGAGCCGTGGCTCTTTTGCAGATCGAGCACGAAGGGGTAGCCGTCGGCCAGCTGATGGCGCTTCAGGGTCTCGTGGACGTTCTGGGGGTGGATCATGGCTGGGCTCCGTGGAGAGACAGTTTCGGCCCGCCGTCGAGCTCCCGTTGAAGCTCCGCCGCCCCGAGGCCCGACGGGACCCTCACCAGTGCCAGAATCGGGGCCGGGCGCGAGAGCTGGGCCAGCCCCGAGCGCGGAGACACGTTGGTGAAGACGAGCCCATGGGGCCCGCCCCCTCCTGCGTGCCCCGTGGGAGCCTCCCCGCGCAGCGGGGTGGCGCCCTCGTCGAGGCCGAGCGCCCACGCGTGGGCCAGATGGTCGGTGAGGTCCGCGTCGAGCGCAGGCACGGGACGGCGCGCGTCCGAGCTGCGTTCGAGGGCGGCGAGGAGCTCCTCCGTGAAGCGCGAGAAGAGCCGCTCGGGACACAGCACCCGGGCGAGCGAGCCCGGGCACTGGCTCGAGAGTGTAGTGGAACGGCCGACGAAACGCTCGACGCAGTCCTGCGCCGCTTCCGCGGGATCGGCGCCTGGCTCGAGGGCGAGCGAGGCATTGGCGACGCGCCAGAAGTCCCAAATTGTCTCGGCACGCGCCGCCGCACGGGGCGCGAGGCTCGAGAGGACCGAATCGACCTCGCGCACGCGGACGCTGGACACCGCAGGATCCGCGGTGAGCGCTAGGTCGAGGTCGGGCTGGTCGCCGTGGAGCATGGCGAGCGGCGCGCCGGGCAGGTCGGCCCGCTCGACGGCCTCGGCGAAGAGCTGCGCTGCGCGCGGAAGCCGTCGATCCGAGCGCAGCACGAACGCACGCCCGGCCGCCATGCCGTGCGCGAGCCGCATGCCGAGCCCGCCCACGAAGTCGCTCCAGTGCGCGCAGAACACGCCGACCCCGCGCTCCTCGGGGCCTTCGACGAAGAGCTCCAAGGCCTCGCGGAACCGAAACAGCTCCTCGTCGATGCGCCCGCGCAGCTCGCCCGGCTCGAGCCCCAAGTCCGGCGCCAGCGCCGCGCTTACCGCGTCCGTGTCGAGTGCCGCCGCGACCCGCCGCAGCGCCGCCACGCGCTCGCTCCGCGCGAGCCGCCCCCACGCATTCGCCGCCTCGGCGCACGCTCTCAGCGCCTCCTGCGCATCCTCCGGCCCCGAGCGCGCCCAGCGCTCCAACCCGCCCGTGCGCCCCCCGACCTCAAACTCGCGCCCGCGCGCCGCCCCTCCCCAGCGCCCGCTGACCCAGTTCCCTCTCCGCACGAGTCCCACGCGCTCCAGTCTGCGCTGCGCGCGCCCTCCGAGCCAGCGGCGAGGCGAACTCAGCGGCTGCTAGACTCTTGGTCGCGCGCGTTGCGTGCCCGGATTCCTGACGGAAACAAGGGCTCCCCGTGTGCCTGCAGCGATCGACTTCGCCCTGCAACGACTCTGTCTCCACCTCTCGATTTCGAGGAATTCTCCGCATGAGTGCCGCATCCCGCCCGTCCGCTTCCGCTCCCTGCGGAGTTCCGCTGCACGAGCTCTGCGACGCCCTGCGCGCGGACGGCCTCGAGGTCGCCGTCGAGGGAGACGAGCTCGTCGCCGTCTCGGAGATGATGCGGACGCGCGTGCAGGTGACGCCGCCGCCGAGCGGATCTCTCGCGCAAGGGCCGGCCGCGCGCGCGATCGTGCGCGTCCGCGCGGAGATCCACGTCGCGAGAGAACGAGGCGATGAACCGTCGGAGTTCGCGGCGGCGCTGAATCACCTCGCGATGCTCGGCGCATCGAGGCTCGATGGCGAGCGACTCGGCATCTCCTCGCGGCTCTCGATCTTCGAAGGCGAAGAGCACGCGTGGCGCAAGCTGCACTTGCCTCTGCTCGTCGCGTCGGTGCGCGCGCCGGAGAACATCTCGAAGATTGGACGTGAGCGTCGAGACGAGGACGGAGAGAGCTCTCCGTGGAGCGGGACGGACTTCCTGATCGTCGAGAAGCATCTCGCGCCCGTCTCCGTGTGCTTCGCGGATGACGCCAATTTCTCGGCGGAGTTCGGCCTCTCGCCGGGCGCACACTCGGCCGCGGCGGGCGACCACGATACGGCGCTCCTGCAGCTCAACTCGGACATCGTCCACCCGCTGGTCGGCCACGGGCTGGCGCTGCGCCTGACCATGCCGACACAGATCGGAGAGATCGAACGAGTGCGGGCGACGTGCGAACAGCTCAACCAGCGCGAACTCGACACCATCGAGCTGCCGCCCCACTTCGGTGCGTGGTGTCCGAGCGAGCATGAAGGCTACATCGCGTACCACGCGTTTTTGCCGCCGGAACTCCATGGCACGGCGCCGAACATCGCCGTGAACCTTGCGTTCTGGTCGCTCCTGCGCGCGCGCTGGGCGAGCGGCGAGCTCGAGGGACTCGCGGACACGCCGTAGTGGCGCGAGCGGAGGGCCGAGGCGTAGGCTCTTGTGCGTGGGAGGCGACGAGCGACGACTCAGGTTCACGCGGGCGCATCGCGTGGTGCGCAAAGGCGACTTCGAGCGCGCGTACAAGCAGGGCTCGCGCGCGCGGGGGGACTTGCTCGTGGTGGTCGCTTGTCCCAACGGGCTTCC
Source organism: Planctomycetota bacterium (assembly GCA_044355055.1). GTDB lineage: Bacteria > Planctomycetota > UBA1135 > UBA1135 > F1-120-MAGs118. Next base: position 2,655 of record JBIKYW010000532.1, read on the forward strand.
CCATCCGCGACTGGGGCTCTCGGTTGGGCGCGCGATCTGGAAGGGCGCGGTGCAGCGCAATCGAGTGCGGCGCATGTTCCGCGAAGCCTTTCGCCTCGAGCAGCACGAGCTGCCGCAGGGCTGCGACCTGATCCTAATCCCGGGCAA
>JBIKYW010000533.1:0-2800 GCA_044355055.1 Planctomycetota bacterium
GCTCGAGCTCCGCGAGGCTCGTGTCGTAGGCACCGCGATCGACGGCGACGAGCAGATAAGGCCGCGACGAAGCGAGAAACGGCGCAAAAACCGCGCTGGAAACCACCAGCGCAAGCACGAGGAGCGCGCCGCGTACGCCCGGTCGCCCGAGCCAGCGCTGCACCCAACCCGGGCTGCGGACACAGGACTCAGCGCCCGCCATCGCGAACCCTCGGGTCGAACCGCGCCTGCAAGAGATCGCTGCACACAAGTCCCGCGAGCGTCAACACACCCGACACGAGCACGCACGCCGCGACCGCGTCGTACTCGCGCCGCTGCAGCGAATCGAAGGCGTACTTGCCCATGCCCGGAAGCTCGAAGACGGTCTCGACGAGCAGCGAACCGCCGACGAGCCACGGCAAGACCTGCCCCGCGAGCGTGATCGCCGGAGCGAGCGAGTTCCGAAGCACATGGCGCAGGATGACCGAGCGCTCAGGCAGCCCGCGGGCGCGAGCCGCCCGCACGAACTCGGAGCGCGAAGTCTCGAGCACGGCGCTGCGCACCTGCCGCGACAAGAACGCGATTCCTCCGCAGCTCATGCAAAGGAGTGGCAGCACCGCATGCGCCGCGAGATCGGCCGGAGATCCCGCGTCCGCTCCGCGCGATCGAAGTCCGAGAATCGGAAGCCAGTCGAGCCCCGCGGGGCCGAAGGCTTCTTGCGCGAGGAGCGCGAGCCAAAACACCGGCGCCGAATACAGCGCGAGGGTGATCGCACGGGTCCAACCGTCAAAGAGGCTCCCGCGCCGCAGTGCCTGAGCGATGCCGAGCGGAATGCCGAGCGCGAAGACGAGGAACGCCGAACCCAGCGCGAGCGGAACCGTGACCGAGAGCCGCGCGCCGAGCTCCTGCGCAATGCTCACCGAGGGGCGCAAATACTCGGTGCCGAGCTCGCCCGCGAGCAAGCCATGCCACGGTCGCGCACCGCTGCCGCCGAACCACACGTGCCCCGTCGGTCCGAGGTCGAATGGCCCGACATAGTGCGCAAACTGCACGAGCAGCGATCGATCGAGCAGGTGCTCCGCTCGAAAACGGGCGAGTGCCTCGATCGCCGCAGCGTTCACCGCGTCCTCACCGCTCGAAAAGCGCAACAACGCCGGATCGCCGGGTGCGAGTCGCAGCAGAAGGAACGTCACCGCGACGAGCCCAAACAGCGTCCCCACTGCGCGCAAGAAACCGAAGCCAAGCTTTGTTGCCACGCCGGCGCTCCTACTCCGCGAAGTACCAGTCGCGGATGCGATAGCCCGGGTCGATCGGCCCGACGCGCACGTTGCGCAGTCGCAGCGAGGCGCCGAACTTGTGCGGCACCTTCACGCCGTAGAGATACGCCTGCTCGGCGTAGAGTCGCCGGTGAATCTCACGCGAGATGGCGCCGCGTCGCTCCGGGTCGAGCTCTTCGGCATAGCTCTCGATCGCCCGGTCGAGCTTCGCATCGGCAAACGACGTCTCATTGGCCGTGCCCCTCCCGACCTGATCGGAGTGCCAGCGCTGGTGCGGATCGCTCTCGATGGGCACGACCCAAACCTTGAAGACGCCGTCGAACTCACGCTCGCGGACGCTCTCGAGCAGCTTCGGCCACGCCACGTAGCGCGGCTCCAGCTTCACGCCCGCCTGCGCGAGCGTCTCCTGATAGCGCTGCAGAAACACCTCGCCCGAGCGACTGCCCGCTTGGGTGAGAATCTCGATGCGCAGCGCTTCGCCGTCGCGATCCGCGAAGCCATCGCCATCGCGGTCGTACCAACCGGCCTCGGTGAGCAGCGCGCGCGCGCGCGCGACATCGAACGGCAGCGGCGCGAGCTCGCGGTCGTAGTCGCGCCCGCCGTCGAACCACTCGGCGGTCACGCGCTGCGCGAGCCCGCGGTAGAAGCCGTCGATGTAGCCCTCGAAATCGCACGCCAGCGCGAGCGCGGTGCGGACACGAACATCCGCGAACTGCGGCCGCTTCAGATTCCACGCCACGTAGCTCGCCCGCGGCGTGTAGAAGTACCCGGTGTAGGCGCGAGCGCGGAACGACGCGTCCTCGGCGGACCTGAAGTAGTCATCGGAGAGCAGGCGCGACGTGAAGTCGATCTCTCCCGCGCACATGGCGCGGTACGCGAGTGCGTCGTCGGTGATCACGCGCCAGCGAATGGAGTCGAACCAGCCGGAGTCCTCCGCGGGCCAACCATTCTCGGCGCGCACCGCCTCGACGTACTCGTCGTTGAACTCCACGAGCCGATACGGACCGATCCCCACCCAGCGTCGATTCGCCGCATGCTCATTGACATGGCGCGCGAGCTCCTCGTCACTCGCCTCGGGCCGCGGCGCAGGGTGCAGCGGATCTCGCAGGTCGTACACGTGCGCGGGCAGCGGCACGAGCGACTCGAACACCGCCGCGGCGCCGAAGTACTGGCGGTCATAGAAAAAACGCAGCGTGCGCTCGTCGAGCTTCTCCGCGTGGACGAGGTGGTCGAACTCGAAGCGCTTCTCGTCGCACTGCACCTGCGGAATCTTCGAAAGCCGCCACGTGAGCAGGAAGTCCTCGGGCCGCAGCGGTCGGCCGTCGTGCCAGCGCAGGCCCTCGCGCAGCCGGAACGTGAACACCGTTCCGCGCTCGACGCGACCGATGTCCGCCGAGGCGACCGAGATGCTCGAAGCGAGCGCGTGCCCCGGCGTCGAGCGAGGCACGACGCGCCAGCCCTCTGCTTCGGACACGAGCTCACCGTAGAGCCGCCGACCGTCGAGCCGCACGAGCGTGTCCTCGACGACCCAGCTCTCCGCGAGC
>JBIKYW010000091.1:0-9389 GCA_044355055.1 Planctomycetota bacterium
CGAGGCCGAGGTTCGAGGTGCGGAAGAGCTTCACCGTTCCTGAGCGCAGCGCCGTGACCGCGAAGTAGCGGCCGTTGGGTGCCATCGCGAGGCCGCAGGGCTCGGTGCCGACCTGCGTCAGTGTCGACACGACGTTCTTCGTCGCCGTGTCGATCACGCTCACGGAGCCGCGGATCGAGGCTGCACCGAAGCCCGTGATTTCGCTCGCGGTGATCGGGATGTTGCCGCGCTGGTTGGCGACGTAGACGCGCGAGCCATCGAGGCTGAAGGCGAGAGCGCGCGGACGCACGCCGACGTCGATCTCGTGCGTGGCGACGCCGCTCTGGGCGTTGATCACGGAGACCGAGTCGTTGTCGCGGTTGCAGACCCAAACTTGGCCGGGAACCTGCGGGTGCACGGCGACGGCGCTCGTCTGCGCGTGCTGGGCTTGCGAGGCGGGCGCGAGCAGCAGGGCTGCGAGCGCGAGGCGGGGCGTGAAGATCATGGGGCGCATTCGTGGAGACGAGGGCTCCCGCGCGATCCCTCGGTCGGAATCCGAGGTGGCGACCGCGCGCGAGACGGAGCGCAGTTCCGAGCTGCGTCCCATCCCCGTCAAGGCTAACGGACGAGCCCGCGCTTCGGGCGGTTCCCCGACGAAGTGCGCAGGGACTCGGCGGTGCCAAGAGCGGCGCGGGGGGCAGCTTCTTCCGGTCCTTCTTCGCCGCATGCGGACGAAATTTCCGTCCGCTCCGTCCTCGGGCGCGTCCTAAGGGCTCTGGCGCGGGGTTCCCTGCTTGGCATCGGTGTTGCTCCAGAGTTCCCGCGATGCAGAGCAGCCACACGAGCGGAATTGCCCCGAATTCGGCCGCGAGCGCCCCCTTCGGTGCCTCGGAAGCCCAGCGCCCGCAGGGCGACGGTCCGCGCTTCGCCGAGGCCTTGGAGGAGCGTCGAAACGCCCGTCGTGAGCGAGCGGCCGAGAGGCACGCCGAGGCTCGGGCCGAGCGCGGTGCCGAGGCTGCGCGCGTCCAAAAGAACGAACAGTCGGCCAAAACGGCGCAGACTCGGGAGGAGCGTGCCGAGACGCCGCAGCGCGAAGCGCCGGAACCGCGCGCCGATGCTCGGACCCGTACGAACGAAACTCGCGAGTCGTCGACGTCCAAGACCACAGCCGATGGCGCCGCGCCGTCGGCCGCACAAGCGGTCGACGAGCTCGCGCAGCAACTCACCGCACCGACCGCGGCCGCAGCCGCGAAGCCAGCGAACACGCAAGCTGCGAGTGCGCCGATGCCGTGGCTCTCGGCGCTTCCGCAGTCCGCGCCCGACCTCGCGCTCGCGCTCGAACTCGGCGGCGAGAGCTTCTCTGCTGCGCTGACCGAAGGTGAGCTCGCGTCCACGGCCACGAATCCTGCCCCCGCGCGCGGCGGCGCCGTCGCGCAAGGAGTCGAGTCCAACGCACCGCTCGCCAGCGGAGACGTCGCTTCGCGCCCCGCAGAGGGCAAGGTCGAGGTCGCCTCGACCCGCGAGAGCGCGCCGAAAGAGCCGCCGGTCAGCCCCGAGCGCGCCGCGGCGATGCTGCGCCAGATCCGCGTGCAGCTGCACCCCGGGCTGCGCGAAGCGCTGATCCAGCTCGAGCCGCGCGAGCTCGGCCGCATCTCGATCAAGGTCGCCGTGCGCGGCGAGGCCGCCCACGCCGAGCTGCGCGTGTCGAAGCGCTCGGCCCTCGAAGCTCTCGAGCGCTCCCTGCCCGAGCTGCGCGCCGCGCTCGAACGCGCGGGGCTCGGCGGTGGCGAGCTCACGCTCCAGCTCGATCTGAGCGAGCGCGGCGGTCGGGAAGAAAGTTCCGCACCGGCGCGTTCTTTCCGCTCGGGTCCCGTCGATGCACCGCTCCCGCGCGCGCTCGTGAGCGCGCTCCAGCGCCGCGTCCCCAGCTCCGATGGCGTGGACACCTACGCCTGAAAAAACCGCAGGAAAACCCATGCAAATCCCCGGCATCAGCTCGCAAGACCCCCTCTCGCTCTCCGGCGCTCCGCAGTCGGCGCTCGGCAAGGACGCCTTCATGTCCCTGCTCGTGACGCAGATGAAGAACCAAGACCCGATGGAGCCGACCAAGAACGAGGAGATGCTCGCGCAGCTCGCGCAGTTCCAGTCCTTGGAAGAGATGAGCGAGCTCAACGACAACATCGTCGGCCTCGCGGTGCTGCAGCAGTCGAACGCGGTGCTCGAGCAGCTGACGAGCTCCAGCGCGCTGATCGGCAAGGACGTGCGCTACGTCGACCCTGAGACCGAGGTCGAGACGTGGGGCAAGGTCGACGCCGTGCGCATCGAAGACGGCCTCGCGCAGCTGCAAATCGGCGGCAAGAACGTGCCGCTCGGCAATGTCCTCGAGATCGGTGCTCCGCCCGCCCCCGCGGCCTGATCGCGCGTCCTCATCACGAACACGACGACCCCAACACGCCACACACCATGCCCAGCGCACTCTTCGCCGCCCTGTCGGGTCTGCAAGCCCACGAGAACTGGATCTCGGTCATCGGTAACAACCTCTCCAACGCCAACACGCCCGGCTACAAGACCGCGCGCGCGGTGTTCAGCGACCAGTTCAGCCAGACGCTGCGCTACGCCTCGCTTCCCTCAGGCAGCCTCGGCGGCCGCAATCCGATGCAGATGGGCCTCGGTGTCCAGCTCGCGGACATCGGTCGTGACTTCAACCAAGGCGCGCTCTCCAACACGGGCCGCACTTTCGACCTCGCGCTGAACGGCCGCGGTCACTTCATGGTCTCGGACGGCTCCAGCACGCTGTACACGCGCGTCGGCACCTTCGGCCTCGATGCGACGAGCCGTCTCGTCGACCAGCGCACGGGCTTCCGCGTGCTCGGCACCAACGGCCAGCCGATCGACCTCGACACGACCTCGCTGTTTCCGCCGTCGCAAACGGGCGCGATCAGCTTCGCGGGCAACCTTCCGGCGACGGTGAGCGGGCCGCTCGCACAGGTGCTCACGACCTCCGCCGCGCTCAAGCAAGGCACCTCGGCCTCGCTCACGGGCTCGAACGCGACGAACGCGTTCAACGTCCCGGTCGGCGAGACATGGACGATGGAGATCCTGCTCGACGGTGGTGCGCCGATGACGGTCTCGCTCGCGGGTCAAGCTGCGCCGTACACCGCGCAGGACGTGGCGAACGCGATCAACGCGCAGACGACCGGCATCACCGCAACCGACAACGGCGGCGCCGTGCAAATCACCTCCGACCGCACGGGTGCGGCGCGCACGCTGAAGCTCGCGTCGGGTACGAGCGGTCAGGACCTCACGTCGCTGCTCGGGCTCTCGCTCAACCAAGTGAGCGGCAGCGAGAGCACCGCATCGACTACGACGGGTCTCAACCAACTGCCCTCCAACCTCGTCGACTACGCCGACGGCGACGTGATCGAGATCGCCGGTGTCGACGCCGACGGCTCGAGCGTGCTCGCGTCCTTCGTCTACGGCGCCGCGAACGACGGCACGACAGTGGGGGACTTGCTCGCGTTCATCGACAACGCCTTCCCCAACGGCACGCCCGCCTTCGATCCGGCCACGGGTCAGATCACGATGACGGCCGACACGACCGGACCGTCGAGCCTGTCGCTCACGCTGCGCGACCAGAGCGGCGTCGGCCGCACGGACTGGCCGCAGCACGCGCTGATCACGACCACGGCGGGCACGGGCCCCGACCGCGCGACGACCTCGATCGAGGTGTTCGACTCCGCAGGTACGTCGCACACGGTCACGCTGACCTTCGAGCGCCAAGACGACGGCTCGTGGAACGTGGTGCCGAGCTCGAGCGACGGCGCAGTAACGGGCCTCGTCACGGGCCTGCGCTTCAACTCCAATGGCTCGATCGCCTCGCTCCCCGCGACGTCGAGCTTCCAGATCAAGTTCCCCGGACAGAGTGCGCAGACCGTCACGGTCGACTTCGGCACGCCAGGCCTGTTCGACGGCGTCACGCAGTTCGGCCAAGCCGCGAGCGTGTTCGCCGACCAGCAGGACGGCTACGGCGTCGGCGAGCTCTCGAACATCTCGGTCAACTCCGACGGCGACATCCAGGGCTTCTACACCAACGGCCAGATTCAGGTGCTCGGCGAGCTCGGCGTCGCGACCTTCGTCAACGACAACGGCCTGCGCGAGGTCGGCGACAACCTGTGGGCCGAGACGCCGAACTCCGGCGTTCGCACGGTCTCCAAGGGTGCGCAGGGCAAGGCGGGTCAGGTGACGGGCGGCGCGCTCGAAGGCTCGAACGTCTCGGTCGCCGAAGAGTTCGTGCGCCTGATCGAGGCCCAGCGCGGCTTCCAAGCGAACGCGCGCGTGATCACCACGACCGACGAGGTCTTGGCCGAGCTGGTCAACCTGCTCTAAGTCGGGCTGTAGCTCCAAGCGTCGCGGCGCTCGTGGGCTCGTCCCGCGGGCGCCGCGACGCGCATGCCTACGATCTTGTCCGCATGAGAGATCCGGCGTTTCGGAGCCACAATGGCGTTGCGCCTCCTACCCCGAGTCATCCCCGTCGAAGAGAGTTTGCGATGCGAGTCCTCCTCCGTTCCCCGCACGTCACCATCGAGCAAGACCAGCGCGACGAGATCGCGGCGTCCGTTCGTACCGCGCTCGCCCACGTCGAGAGCCGCGTGGTTTCTGTGCAGGTTCTGATCGACGACAGCAACGGCCCTAAGGGCGGCGTCGACAAGCGCTGCGAGTGTGTGGCCAACTGCGGCAAGCTGGGCGTGTTGCGTGTTGACGCGACCTCGGCGGACCTGAAGAAGGCCGTCAACGCCGCCGTGACCAAGCTGCGCCGCGCGGCGGAGCACGCCGTCGACCAAAAGCGCGGCGTCCGCAAGGCGAAGGTCAGCCACCGCCGCGCCTGAGCCTCCGCCCGTCGCGGAGAACCCCGCACGGCCCCGTGGGATGGCGCGCGCCATCCGGCGGGGCCGTGCGGTCATTTTTTCCGCATTCCCGCCGCAGGGACGAGCGGAGGGGCCCCGGAGGGAGTGGGGCGGTGGGGGCGGCGGCTCGGTCGGGCGCGCTCAGGGTCTTGAGAGAAATGCCCGAAAGGACTTCCGGCATGGAAGGAACCTCCCGGGTCTGGAAGCGCGGCACCCCGCCGCGCGGCACGTGGAGCGGGCTTTCCGCGCTGGCACCCCGCTTGCTCTGCGAACTCCCGTGACCGACGGACTCACTCACAGCGTCCAGGCGCTCGGCTCCGCCGAGAAGCGCATGGAGATGATCGCCGCGAACCTCGCGAACTTGAGCGCTCCGGGCTTCAAGCGCTCCGCGGACGTTCAGCACTCCTTCGATCAGGTGCTCGGCTCGCGCGTCGAGCGCCGCACGGTGTCGCGTCGCGAGACCGACTTCTCGCAGGGCACGCTGGCGTCGACTTCGAACACGTACGACCTCGCGCTCCACGGCCGCGGCTTCTTCACGGTCGACGGACCGCGCGGCGAGCTCTACACGCGCGATGGACGCTTCCTCGTGAACGACGAGGGCGTGCTGCAGACGCAGGAAGGTCTGCCCGTCGCGTGGGAAGGTCCGCGCGGCACGATCGATCCCACCGGCGCGGCGGTGACCGTCGACTCGGCGGGCACGGTGCGCCAAGGCGACGGCGAGATCGGAAAGCTGCGCCTCGTCGACTTCGAACAGCTCGGTGCGCTCGTCGTGCGCCGCGGCGGCTTCTTCGAGGCTCCGCAGGGCGCGATGCCGCAGCCCTGTGAGGCCGAGGTGCGCCAAGGCTACGTCGAGCAGGCCAACGTTTCGGCCGTCGACGAGCTCGTCGCGATGATCGCCGTGCAGCGGCGCTTCGAGATGGGCACGCGCGTGATGAGCAGCATCGAGCAGTCCTACCGACGCTTGACCAACCCGCGCTAGCGCGCGGCGATGAACTAGGGAGACCGACACCATGATTCGAGCGCTGATGACCGCTGCTTCCGGCATGAAGGTGCAGCAGATGCAGGTTGACACGATCGCGAACAACATCGCGAACGTGAACACGACGGGCTTCAAGAAGAACGAGCTCGCATTCCGCGAGATGCTCTACGAGACCGTGCGCGATCCGGGCGCGCCGACGTCGGCGCAACAGATGAAGCCCACGGGCCTGCAGTTCGGCAGCGGCTCCGAGGTCGCGGGCTCGGTCAAGGCGTTCCGCCAAGGCGAGATTGCGCCGACCGGCAACAAGCTCGACATGGCGATCACCGGCGCGGGCTTCTACCGCGTCCGCATCGGCAACGGCGAATACCGCTACACCCGCGACGGCAGCTTCCGTCAGGACGGCTCCGGAACGCTGGTGAACGCCGAGGGCTACCCGCTCGATCCGCCGGTGCAGATCCCGCCGGATGCGCTCGAAGTGATCATCGGCGAAGACGGCAGCGTCGCCGTCATGCGCAGCGAGAGCGGCCTGCCCGAGCAGGTCACGAACATCTCGATGTTCCGCTTCCCCAACCCCGCGGGCCTGAAGGCGCAGGGCGGAAACCTCTACTCCGAGTCGGCGAGCTCCGGTCAAGCGGCGCAGGCGACGCCCGGTCAAGACGGAACGGGCCTGATCAAGCAGGGCTATCTCGAGCGCTCCAACGTGCAGGTCGTCGACGAACTCGTCGGACTGATCCTCGCGCAGCGCAACTACGAGATCAACAGCCGCGCGATCAAGGTCAGCGACGAGATGCTCCAGCAAGTCAACAACATGATCCGCTGAGGTCTGACGCATGCTCCTCACACTCTTGCTCGTCGGCGGCGTCAAGATCACGCTCCATGGCGATGCCACGGTGCGCGGAACCGAGATCTCGCTGGCCCAGGTCGCGACCGTCGAAGGCGACGACGCGGCCGAAGTCGAGCGCGTTCGCTCGCTCAAGCTCGGCTACGCGCCGGCTCCCGGCTACTCGCGCACGCTCGCGGCACCCCGCGTGTCCGCCGACGTTGCGCGGCTCGTTCCGGGCATTGCGATCGAAGTGAAGGGCGCGCTCTCGTGCCGTGTGACGCCGCAGGTCGAGCGCATCGGCGCGGCGTCCATCGAAAGCGCCGCGCGCGCCGAGATGTCGCGAGCCCTCAAGGGTTCGGAGTTCGAGCTCGCGCTCAACACGACGCTCGCGGACCTCGAGGTTCCCGCGGGACACGCGCCGGTCGAAGTGCGCGCCGTTCTCAGCGACAGCGTCCTGCGTGCGGGGCCCGTCAACGTGCCAGTGCGCATCAGTGTCGACGGAACGCTCTATCGCACCGTGTGGACGAACTGGCGGCTCTCGATGTGGGAGGACGCGAGCGTCCTCAAGCGCGAAGTCGCCGCGGGCGAGACCATCACGCTCGACATGCTCGAGCGCAAGCGCGTGCTGTCGAGCGGCGCGGCAGGCGACGTCTCGCTCGCAGCGGGACTCGCGCTCGGTGCCAAGACGCGCCGCGATCTCCCGGCCGGGCACGCCCTGCGCGAGTCCGACGTTCTGCGCACGGTCATCGTCAAGCGCGGCGACACCCTCTTCCTCGAAGTGCGCCGCGGCTCGATCCACGCGCGCGTCGCCGCGGTCGCCGAGCAAGACGCGCATCCGGGCGAGCGCATCAAGGTCACTCTGACTGAATCGAAGCGCACGCTCGCCGCGACCGTGGTTTCCCGCGAGCTCGCGCTCATCGACCTCCAAGGGAACGGCTGAGACAGCACACCATGAAGCAACTCTTCCTCACCGCTCTGCTCTCCCTCGTGGTCTCCGCGAGCGCGCAGTCGCAGGGTCGCGCAGGCTCCACCTACGACCCTGACCGCAGCCCTGGCTCGCCGATCAGCGCGAAGATCGCGCTGCACAAGGGCGACATCGTCACGGTGCTGATCGCCGAGAACCAGAACGTCCGCAATCAGGAGCAGTCGGACCTCTCGAAGGCGACGAACCTGAACTACAAGGTCAACCTGTTCGACCTGAAGCCCGAGATGTTCTCGCAGCTTCCGACGGTCGTCGATGCGGACTCGACGGATGGCTTCGTCGGGCAAGCCAAGTACGAAAAGTCCGGCGCATTCACTGCGCGCCTCGCCGCGATCGTCGTCGACACGCTGCCCAACGGCAACCTCGTCGTCAGCGGCCGCCGCGAGATCAAGATCGACGGCGAGACGAAGTTGATCGAGTTCAGCGGTGTCGTGCGCCGCTACGACATCGCCGCGGACAACTCGGTGACGAGCGAGCTCGTCGCCAATGCCACGGTGGTTTACAAGGGCTCGGGTCCGCTGACGGACTCGACCAATCGCCGCGGACTGGGCAAGTGGATCCACGACCTCTTCTCGTGGCTTTGGCCCTTCTGATCGGGAGCACCTTGACCATGCAGTTCCTGCGAATCCTCGCTCCGCTGCTCGCTGCGGGCAGCCTCCTCGCGCAAGGCGTCGGCGTCGGACTCGTTCCGGCGGGCGTCGAAGCGCCGGCGCAGCCTGCGTCGCGCTCCACGGCCACCTACGAGCGCGCGCCGCGCTTCGAGCCTCGTGCGAGCCGTGCTGCGGGAAGCCGCACGATCACGACCACGGTCGAGACGCTCGTCGATGTCCGCGGACAGGAAGAGAACCTTCTCACCGGTGTCGGCATCGTGAGCGGCCTCGGCGGCACGGGTGACTCCGTCAACATGACGCGGCAGCTGCTCCAAAACGTGCTGCTCTCGAACAACCTGCGCATCGATCTGATGCAGCTGACCCCGAAGAATGTCGCGGTGGTCTCGGTCGAGGGCACGCTGCTTCCCGGAGTGCAGGCGGGCCGGCGCATGGATGTGCGCGTTTCGACGCTTGGTGATGCGAAGAGCTTGCAGGGCGGCGTGCTGCTCTTCACCGAGCTGCGCGCGGCCGATGGCACGGTGTGGGCGACTGCGGGCGGTCCCGTGAACGTCGGCGGCTTCATGGCGCAGGGCGCTTCGGCGTCGGTGCAGAAGAACCAAGTCACCGTTGGAATGATCACGGGCGGCGGCAAGGTCGAGCGCGCGCTGCCGAGCGAGCTCGTCAGCGAGCACGGCCTGATCTACCTCGACCTGCGCGCCGCGCAGTCGTCCTACTCGAACCTCGTGCGCATCACCAGCGCGGTGAACACGATCTATCCCAAGGCCGCGGAGGCCGCGACCGACGGTCGCACGATCAAGCTGCACGTTCCGGCGGACCTGCCGAAGTCCGCGCACGTCGCGTACCTCGAGTCGGTGCTCAAGCTCGAAGTCGAGCCGAGTCAGCAGCCGTACGTGGTCGTGAACGAGCGAACTGGAGCGATCGTCATGGGCGACGGTGTGCGTCTGCGAGCGGGCGCGATCGCGCTCGGCGGACTGACGGTCACCATCGCGGAATCTCCGGAGACGAGCCAGCCCGGTCCGCTCTCCGGTGGCACGACGCAGACCAACCCCCGCACGGACATCAACGTGCAGGAGGGCAACAACGCTCTGGTGACGGTCCCCGGCGCGGTCAC
>JBIKYW010000534.1:0-2774 GCA_044355055.1 Planctomycetota bacterium
CGGCGAGGTCTTCGATCGGATAGCCGCGGTAGCGCAGGATGCCCTGCTCGCCGTCGATGAACGTGATCGCGCTCTTGCACGCACCGGTGTTGGCGTAGCCGGGATCGAACGTGATCAGCCCGGTCTGCGCGCGCAGGTTGCGAATGTCGATCGCCACCTCGCCCTCCGTGCCCTCGATCAGGGGCAGCGCGACAGTCTTGCCGTTGTAGGAGAGCGGGATCGAAGTCGGTGCGGTGGCCATGGGCTCGGGAGACATGGGAGCGGCGCGTCGTCGGGGAGTGTTCTCGTGCAGTCCTAGAGACTCGGGAGTGTAGCCCCCCTGCCCGTCCCGCTCCACAGCGCATTCGCTTCGCGCGCCCCCAACTTCGGGACGAAAGTCCTTCCCTCTAGGGCGTAGCTTGGCCCCGCGCCCCCCCGCGTCTCTAGAATCCGACCCGCGCTTCTCGAAGAAGCCCAACCCCATGGCCCGGACTCAAAAAGTCGTCGCGGTGCTCCCGGCGTACAACCTCGAAAAGGGGATCGCCGAGATCGTCCGCAGAACTCTGCCCTTCGTCGACCATGTCGTCGTCACCGCTGACGCCTCCAAGGACGGCACCGCCGCGGCGGCGCGAGCTGCCGGGGCCACGGTGCCGGAGCCCGAGATGGTGCGGGGCAAGGGCTACGCCCTGATCAAGGGCGTCGAAGCGTCCAAGCAGTTCAGCCCCGACATCGTGATCGTGATGGACTCCGACGGCCAGCACCTGCCGGAGGAGATTCCGGTGCTGCTGAAGCCCTTCGAGGAAGGTCCGGTCGACATGGTCGTCGGCAGCCGCATGCTCGGCACGCTGCGCACGTCGACGATCAACAAGTTCGGCAACTTCGGTCTGAAGTGCATCTCGTTCGCCGTGACGTGGCGCTGGCTCACCGACACCGAGTCCGGCTTCCGCGCCTTCCGCGCGAATCGGCTCTATCAGCTCAAGCTCTCCTCGCGCGGCTATGAGATCGAGAGCGAGCTGCTCCTGCGCGCCCTGCACGCGGACTTCAAGTACAAGGAGGTTCCGATCCACGTGCCGTTCGCCGTGCCCGGCGTGACGGTCTGGGACGGCCTCAAGGTCGGCTGGTACAAGGTCAAGAACGGGCTCAAGCTGCGGCTTGGGATGGACTTCTAGAGATGGACTTCGCGTCGATCGAGACTCGCGCCCGCGCCGCCGTGGCCGCCGGGCAGGAAGTGGTGCTCGTCCTCGGACTCGGCTTCGTCGGCACCGCCGTCGCCGGAAACTTGGCGCGCGCCGAGCGCAACGGCAAGCGCCTCTACTTCGTGATCGGCCTCGACCGCAACGACGAAGCCGGACGTGCCAAGGTCGCGCGACTCGACCAAGGCAGCTCGCCTACGTACGCCAACGACCCGAGCCTCGAGCGCGTCATCCACGAGGCCTGCACCGCGGCCGAGAACTTGGTCGGCTCGAACGACCCGCGCTCGATCGGCCTCGCGAGCATCGTCGTCTCGTGCATCAACCTCGACGTTCAGCGCGAGGCCGGTCAGGTCGACCGTCTCGTCGTGCCGACCGAGGGCTACGCCGCCGCGATGCGCATGGTCGGCGAGCACATGCGCCCCGGCACGCTCGTCACCGTCGAGAGCACGCTTCCGATCGGCCTGTGCGACCGCGTGCTCTACCCCGCGCTGTGCGAAGGCCAGCGCAAGCAGGGCGTCGATGTCGCCGCGCAGCCGCCGAAGCTCGCGTACTGCTACGAGCGCGTCATGCCCGGCCCCGATTACCTCGACAGCGTGAACAACTACTGGCGCGCGTACGCAGGTATCGACGCCGCCAGCGCCGACGCAGCGCGCGACTTCCTGTCGCAGTACGTCAACACCGAGAAGTTCCCGCTGTGGCGCCACAAGTCGACCCGCGCGGCTGAAATGGCGAAGCTCTTGGAGAACAGCTACCGCGCGACGAACATCGCGTTCATCGAAGAGTGGGCCAAGCTCGCCGAGGGCGCGGGCGTCGACCTCTTCGACATCGTGAAGTCCGTGCGCATGCGCAAGGGCACGCACGACAACATGATGCTGCCGGGCCTCGGCGTCGGCGGCTACTGCCTGACGAAGGATGCACTGCTCGCGCGCTACGGCGCGGAGAAGCTGCTCGGACTCGACGTCTCGATGCCGTTCTCGCGCAGCGCGATCCTCACGAACGAGTCGATGCCGATGCGCGCGGTGAGCTGGGTCGAACAGCACTTCAAGGGCGCGCTCGCAGGCCGCAAGGTCGCGCTGGTCGGCGTCACGTACCGTCCGGGCGTCAACGACACGCGCAGCACGCCGAGCGAGATCGTCGGCCGCGCGCTCGCGGCGAAGGGCTGCAAGGTCGCGGCCTACGACCCGCTCGTCACCCACTGGGACGAGTGCCCCGAGCTCGCGGTGTCGCAGGATCCCACGCCCGTCGTGCGCGGCGCCGACGCCGTGATCATCTGCCTGCCCGACCCGCTGTACCGCCCGTTCCTCGCCGACCTGCTCAAGGCCGAGCTGCGCAGCGGCGCGATCGTGGTCGACCCGTGGAACATGATCGTCGACGCCTGCGCTGCCGACTTCGCGCGCGCGGACATCGCGCTCAAGGTCTACGGCCGCGGCGACTTCGCGCGCGCGAAGTCGAACTAGCCCCACCACAGACACCGCAGGACCTGCAGCATGCGACACCTCGTCACCGGCGGCGCTGGAGTGATCGGCTTCGAGCTCGTGCGCCAGTTGCTCGAGCAGGGCGACACCGTCACGACCCTCGACGTCGGCAAGAAGGGCGGTCTCG
>JBIKYW010000535.1:0-2769 GCA_044355055.1 Planctomycetota bacterium
AATCGTTCCGTTCCGAGGCGAGTACTTCGAGCTCGCGCCCTCCGCGTGGCACCTCGTCCGCAACCTGATCTACCCCGTTCCCGACCCGAGCTTCCCATTCCTCGGCGTGCACTTCACGCGCATGGCACTCGGCGGCGTCGAGTGCGGCCCCAACGCCGTGCTCGCTCTCTCGCGCGAGGGCTACCACTGGGACGACATCCGCATGGGCGAGCTCGCGGACGCGCTCGGCTACGTCGGTTTCTGGAAGCTCGCCGCGCGCCACTGGCGGGCCGGAATGGGGGAGATGTGGCGCTCGCTCTCCAAGCGCGCGTTCACGAAGGCGTTGCAGCGCCTCGTCCCCGATATCCGCTCTGAACACCTCGTCCCCGCCGACGCCGGCGTGCGCGCCCAAGCGCTCTCGCCCGACGGCTCGCTCGTCGACGACTTCCTCCTCCAGCGCGAAGGCCGCGTGGTCCACGTCCTCAACGCGCCCTCGCCCGCCGCCACCGCCTCTCTCGCGATCGCCGAGCACATCACCGAGGCCGCCGGGCCCTTGCTCTAAAAAAGTGCGAGGGTCGATCGTTCCAGCGGGACGATCGACCCTACTTCGATGGCACCTGCCTGTCTGTCGCTCTAGGAGGCCCCAGTTCCGCCAGATCAGGGAACTACGGTGAACTCCAGCGCTGCAGACAGGTTCGTAGTCTTCACGGCGGGCGGGTCGCGATACCAACCCTGCGCATTCACGAGTTGTCCCGCCGAGAACGGGTTGCCGAGCGCGCTCGGGCTCGCCGCGAGGTAGGCGAGCCAGTCCACCGAGAGAGCGCCGTCACACGCATTGGTTGTGCCGCCGGTGCTCTGCGAGGAAGTGCGCTGCGTCGGAGACTTGACGCACAGGAAGCTCGTGCCACCGCTGCCCCAAGGTACGATGCTGCGGCCGCTGATGCCGTAGAAGATCAGGCCCTGCTTCTGGCCTTCGAGCGCGGTGACCGAGATGGTGAAGCCCGAGGTTGCGGAGGCCCTCGCCGTGCCGATCGCGCCGATCGTGGGCACGCAGCCGTTGGTCGACGTGCCCGCAGTGCAGTAGACGACGGTCGTGATCGGGACGTCGTGCTGCAACGTCCAGTTCCTGGTGGCGTTGCTGCTGTTGCCCGTGGCGCTGAAGGCCTTTCCGAGCGCCGAGACCCACTGGGCCGATGAGTTGCGGATGTTGGGGCTCGCGGCGTCGGACACGTTGGTCCAGTCGACGCCGTTGAACTCCCAGGTGAGCTTGCTCGCCAGCGAGGTGCCGTGGTTGCCTTGCCCTCCGTGGAGCACCACTTTGCCCGTGATCGGGTGGTAGTAGGCGCTCGGCGCGCTGAGGCCTGGTGCGGTCGTGCCCGCGACATCGCTCGTCGGCAGCGTCGCCGTCACGACCTGCGACCAAGTGTTGCTCGCGACGTCGTAGCGGTACGTCGTCGCCACGGACGGGCCCGCGGGGACGGCATTGCCTCCGAAGTAGATCAGGTCGTGGCTCGCGGAGCGGTACACGAGAGCGCCGTTCTGAATCGTCGGACCGGCGTTGGTGAGCAGGTTCCAGTTGGTCCCGTCCCAAGCCCAGGTCTCGTTCGAGATGTAGGTCGTGCTGCCGCTGGGGACCGTCTTGGCGTTGCCGCCGTGGAAGACGACTCCGACGCCCGGGACGTAGACAGCACCGCCGACCAGCCAGCGGCTGTCGGGGACTGTTGTCGGGAACTTCTGGGACCAGCCGCCCACCGGATCCCACTCCCACGTGGCCGTATCGTACGTGCCCCAGACGCCCCCAGAGCCTTGCCCGCTGAACACGACGAGCCTGCCGCGCGCCGTGTCCCAGGCCATCACCGCGCCCGCGCGCGGACCGCAGGCCGAACCTGTGGCGCTCAGAGTCGTCCAGGCCGTGCCGTCGAATTTCATCAGGTTGGCGTAGGTCGACGTCGTCGTGTTGCTCTGACCCCCGTAGAGGTACAGGACGTTGCCATCGGTCGCGGTGGCGGGCCGTTCGCGGGTCGCGGGGTTCACGCCCAAAGTGAGCTGGGTCCAAGGTGCGACCTGCGCGAACGCGACCGTACTCAGGCCGAAAGCGGCTGCAACCAGCGTTCCGATACCGAGTGCAAACTTCAAATTTGAGGACCTCGTGGGGGGTCTGGGGATCTCGCCGACCTTGCGACGCAAGCGCCGATTCCCCGCGCGCGTTCCTTTCTCCCTCGCTTTTTCCGGCTTGGGCCCCGGCGCGGCTTCTCCACTTGCTCCCGAGGTCGTTCGCTGTACGGCAGTCCAACGGCCCTTCGTATCCTCATGCCCTCACCGACGCGCCTCAAACATGGTCCACGGGGCCTTGAGCAATCCACCATGGTCGAAACTGTCACGTTTTCCGCCGAGAGGCTGCGCGAGTTCAGCGCGCGCGTGTTTCAGCACTTCGGCGTGCCGCGGCGGGATGCGGAGCTTGCGGCGGAGGTGCTGTCGGCGGCGGACCTGCGCGGAATCGACTCGCACGGCGTCGCTCGGCTGCACACCTACTTCGACATGCTCGAGCTTGGACGCATCAACCCGCGGCCGCGGCCGCGCATCGTGCGCGAGACGCCGAGCACGGCGACGGTCGACGGCGACAACGGACTCGGGCTCGTGGTCGGGCCGTGGGCCAATGGCGTTGCGATGGACAAGGCGGCGAGCGTCGGCTCGGGCTGGGTGAGCGTGTGCAACACGAACCACTATGGCATCGCGGGCTACTACCCGCTGAAGGCGCTCGAGCGCGACCTGATCGGCTGGTCGATGACG
>JBIKYW010000536.1:0-2760 GCA_044355055.1 Planctomycetota bacterium
TCCCGCGCTACCATGCGCCTCGCACGCACTCGTAGCTCAATTGGATAGAGCATCGGTCTTCGGAACCGAGGGTTGTGGGTTCGAGTCCCCCCGGGTGCACTTCTCAGGGCCGAGAAGGGGCATGGAGCGGACCCCACCTGCACCGAGCGGTCCCCATTCGCGGTAAGGATTCCGGTAAGAGAAGGAAGTTGCATCCGTGCCCGTAGACCGAAGGCGCTCACCGTCCTCGGAGTCCGTCGGAATCTTCGGCAGCACCTCGACCGCCCGCCGCTCCTCATCGGCCCCAAGGTGCGTGTACACGCCCAACGTCAGCCGCGGATCGCTGTGCCGCAGGAGAGCCTGAGCCACCCGAGGCGCCACGTTCGCCCGCGCGAGCATCGACGCAAAGGTGTGCCGCAGCGCATGGAAGTCCAGCACCCGACCCTGCTCGTCCTTCGAGGGAATGCCAGCTCGATCGAGGTCGAACTTGAGCATCTCCGCCGCGCGCCAGTCCTTCTGCAGGTCGAACACCTTCGCCTTCGGAAGACGCCCGCGCGTCAACTCGGCCAACCGCACGGCCGTCTCCGTTCGCAACGGCAACACCGCTTCGCGACGGTTCTTTGCAAATCTCGCCTGCACCGTCAGCTCGGGGCAGTCGGTCGCTAGGTTCAGGTCGGCGACGGTCAGGGACGCAATCTCACCGCGCCGCAGGCCCGTCTCCAGCGCCACGCGATAAATCGTGGCTCGAATATCCGCCGCGATGCCCTTCCAGCACGGCGCTGCAGGGAGTGACACGAACAACGCTTCGAGCTGGCTCGTGGTGAGCGACGTCCGATTGCGCGTCGTGGAGCCGCGCACGTTGAGCTTGTGGAGTACGCGCAGGGGATTCTCCGAAGCGAGCCCGTTCTCGACGACCCAGCGGCAGAACTGCTTGAGCGAGCCGAGCAGGTGGTTGCTGGTCTGCACGCTCAGGGGCTTGTGGGGACGACGACGCAACCCATGGAGCACGACCTCGACGTCGTGGGCAACGAGATCTCCCCAGCGCCGCACCCTGCACGCCGCCAGCATGCGCCTCACGCGCGAAACGACCTGACGCACCTGTGCCTTGCAGCAACCCTTGGCCGCCAGCGACGCCTCAAAGTCCACGACGAGCTCCTCGATGGGGCGCGTGATCGTGTATCGATGCGCCTCGAGCAACCCGATTCGAGCGAGCTTGTCACGAAGCCTCGGCGGAAGGCGCTCGACCCAACGCGTCATGGCATAGTCCAGCGGGAGTCCGACGCAGCGCTGCTCGGCCATCTTCTGAAGTTGCCGACCGAGCTCCTCCGTCGCGGCCTTGTCGACGAACCCACTGATCCGCTGGGCGCGTCCCATGTGGTCGCGAATCTCCACGTACCAGTTCTTGGTGGTGCGCGTTTCCTCTCCCTTGCAGCGATAGGCCTGCTTGAAGATTCTCATCGCCTTTCCGCGAGCGTGAGGCATCGGAAGCTCCTTCGATCGGCGAGCCTACGCCAGACTCTCCACGTGGTGTAAGAATCCAGCGCTTACTCGCCGACCGCGAGCGCCCAAGCCTCTAGCTCACGCCTCCGCGAGAAGGAGGAACGAAGTCATCCAGCGCCGGACAGTCCTGCCAGATCCACGCCCGCAGCACCTCGTACTCCCAGCGCACCGCGCGACCGATGCGCACCGGACGCGGGATCTTCCCTGTCACTTCGAGCCTCCGCAGCAGACGTGGCGAGATCCCGAGCATCTCCGCCGCAACCTCCGAGGTCACCAAGAGGGGGGCCGGTCGTTCCGCCCCCGCGTTTCCCAGCTTGCTGCTCATCGCCCACCTCCCTGCCGCAGGAGCCAGCCATTCAGGACCTCTTCGATCCAGACCGGCGTCCTCCCGACGTAGAGGGGCGCCGGAAACAGCCCTCGGCGCACCATGCACCTCAAGCTCTGCGGGCTCTTCCTCACCCTCCGTCCCACCTCCGCGGATCCAAGAAGAACGGGCGGCGATGTGCCTATTTCAGCCGACGCTTCCACCCTCGGACTCACCGCAGGTCCCGTTGCACCGACCACGCACGGTCGAGGCGACTTTGTGGCCACTTCTTCCGCCGTTCCGACCGTCGCCCCGAAGCCACTCCGTTCCAAAGGGCGCCGCTCCGCGCCCTTCACTCTTTCACTCTCTAATGGCAATTCACTCATTTCTAAGCTCTTTCCGGCGCATTTCGCGCTCAATGAAAGAGTGTAATCGCGAACGATCGCTGCGCAGTTGTTTCTGCGAAATACTTAAAACGAAACCGTGAACACCACGCCGTCCGTCAGTCCCACGTTGGCCGGAGCCGGATACCCCGGATCGCGATGCCAGAACTGACAGTACACCGACGACCCGACGTTGAGCCCGTTCTGATTCATCATCGCGTGCGTGAAGGGCATCGCGAACGCCCCACTGCAGTCGTCGCTTCCCACGGTACCGCCTGACACCATGCTCCCCGTGACATGGTCTGGCACGGTCCTACGGTCTTCCAGAGACGCGCGGAACCTGAACGAGCAGATTTCGTGTCATCTGGATGCTCCTCGAAACAAATCAGAGTTTCACCGAGCGGATCGGGCCCACGCTCCGGTGTGCACCTGCGAGGTCATCTGCATGTCGAACACCGGTCACGCATGTCGCGGTCTTTTCCTCTTCGCTTTGGCGTTCTTCCTTCCTCCGGTGGCTCTCGCTATTGGCTGGATCGGCTGGGACTTTCAGCGGGGCTTGGTGGCGAGTGGCATCACGTTCGGGGCCTTCGCGTT
>JBIKYW010000092.1:0-9270 GCA_044355055.1 Planctomycetota bacterium
TCGTGAGCGCGTGCCTCATCGGGCGCGAGTGCCGCTACGACGCCAAGCACAACCTCGATCGCGCGCTCGAGCGCGAGCTGCTCGAGCGCGGTGAACGCGCGATTGCGTTCTGTCCCGAAGAGCACGGCGGGCTCGGCACTCCGCGACCTCCGGCGTGGATCGAGCGGGAAAGCGCCGATGCGGTCCTCGACGGACGCGCACGCATGGTCACACATCAGGGGCGCGATGTGACGGGGGAATTCGTCGCCGGCGCGCAAGGTGCGCTCGCTGCATGCCGAGAACACGGGATCCTCAAGGCCTATCTGAAGGAGCGCTCGCCTTCTTGCGGCGCCTGCAGCACGTACGTCGATGGAAAGCTCGTTCCGGGCCCGGGCGTGACGACCGCGCTGCTGCGTCGCCACGGCATCGAAGTCGAAGGCGTCGAAGGGCGACGCGCGTGACCGGCGCTCATGCGCGGCGCGGACGTCCCGAGACGACGACCTGAAAGCTCAACATCCGCAGGAAGCGCGTCGAACAGATCCAACGATCGAGCGCGAGCATTCGTCGAACGATCCACGCGTTTCCAGGAACCCAACGCAACACGCCGATGTGGTCGGGGAAGCCGGCGAAGATGTACGCGAGGAAGCCATAGCGGCCCGCGTACTCGAGCTCGAAGCCCGCGCGCTCCATCAAGCCCACGAGCTCGTCCTTCGTGAAGCCCTTGTCGTCCGGGTGGAAGTGCGGCGACACGCGGTACATCGCGGCGCGCGCCCAACGGATCAGGAAGTTGTCGTTGCAGGGCTCGCTCATGATGAGCACCCCGTTCGAGCGCAGCGCGCGAGCGCAGTTCGAGAGGAAGCGTACGTGATCGCGCGTGTGGTGGAGGCTGCCCTTGCAGAAGATCGCGTCGAAGCTCTGGTCACGAAACGGAAGTCGCTCCGCGTCCGCAGTGACGAGCTGCGCGCCCGGCACGTATTGCTCGCTCACGCGCAGCATCTCGTGGCTGATGTCGAGCCCGACCGCGCCCGGACGCAGCGCCTCGAGCTCCGCGAGAAAAAAACCGGTGCCGCAGCCGAGGTCGAGGACTCGCTCGGAGTGCGCCGGGAGCAGGCGCAACATTTCGCGGTGCCAATCCTCTTGGAAAAGGCGCGAGAACTCGAAGCTGTAGCGGTAGGCGTAGCGCGGCGCGAGGGCCTTGTGCAGCTCGATCTGCTCTAGGGCGTTGGAGGCGGACACGGCGGTGCCTTCCACTCTATCCCGCGCGCGGCCCGTCGGCGCGCTTTGCGAGCCCCATCAGCATGTGTCCCGCCACACCGAAGAGCACCGTGTCGAAGAGCTGCACCAGATGCACTCCGACTCCGCCGGGGAGCGAAATTTCTGCCGGAACTCCGACCCAACGAAATCCGAGCACCCAGCCGGCTTCCTGCGTGCCGAAGCCCGCGAAAGAGTTGATCGGCAAGAGGTTCATGAGCACCGCGACGCTCGAGCCGAAGCTCGCGTGCAGAAAACCCACGCCGTCGGGGAGCCCGAACCCTTGGGCGAGCACGCCGTAGAAGGCAAAAATGAGGAGCCACACCACGAAGGAGAGCGACAGCGCCGCTGTGCGGAGTCGTCCGTCGCCTGCGGCGCGCAGCGCGAGCTTGAGGGACTCTGCGTGGTGCTCGATGCGGGCGCCGAGAGCCGTCCCAGCGAGTCCGATACCTCGAACGAGCTTCTGGATCAGCGCGATCAACACATCCCCGCGGGCGGCGAGCGCAAGGAAGAGCCCTGCGGCTCCGAGGAGACCGATCGCGAGGACGAAGCCGAGTGCCCGCGGACCTTCCCAGTGTTCGCCGATGCACAGCGCGAGCGTGACCGTCCCCATGCACGCACACAGCGCCGCGAGGTCGAAGATCCGCGACACAACCAGCGTCGCGATGCTCTGCGCCGCAGGGACGCCGCACGTCCGACCGAGATACAGCGGCAGCGTGGCTTCGCCCGTCTTCGCCGGAAGCACGTACACCGCCAGATTGTGAGCCGACGTCACGGCGAGGAGGCTCGTGCGCGGGGGGCGGTGCTCGGCCGGAATGAGGAGTCGGAAGCGTTCGGCGCGGGCGAGGTAGATGCACAAATGCAAGCCCAGCGCGAGCAAGAACGTCGCAGGCGAGAGTCGCGCGAGCGTCGCGAGGAGCTCGCTGCACTCGACGCCACCGAAGCGAAAGAGCGCCAGCGTGAGGCCGACCCCGACGGCCGTCCAGATGCCGAAGCGCAGCCAACGACGCGGCTGCGGAGCTTGAGGTGTCGATTCGCTCACGCGTCCGCGCTCACTGGAACTTGCGATGCGACCCGCCCGAGTCCGTCGCGAGCCACTCGAGGATCTGGAACGTGCCGCCGACGCCGATCGTGTGGATCACGATGCGGCGATGCTCGTTCCACGTCGCGACGCGCTCGCGGATCAGCTCGGGATCGGTGATCTCGCCGACGCTGGGCTCGCCGTCGGAAAGCACGAAAATCGTGTCGACATCGGGGTCCGTGAACGCCGCGCGCAGCGCATCGTAGAGGTTCGTGCCACCGCCCGCGCCGAGCGCTGCGATGAACTCCTTCGCCTGCGCGCGGTCACTGCCGCTCGACTGTGCGACTCCATCGAGCCACGCGTCGACGTCGCTCGAGAACACGAGGATGTTGAACAGACTCTCGGGCTCGAGCGCGTCGATACAGCGCGCGAGCTCGGTCTTCGCAACGTCGATACGCGGAGTGCCTTGCTTGCCCGCGGTTTCGCTGCGCAGCGTCTCCGACATCGAGCCGGAGACGTCGAGGATGAAGATGGCGCGCTGGGACACGATGCGAATGCCGAAAAACTGCGCGGACTTGGTGGTCTGCTTGAGGCGGCGCATCTCCTCCTCCGCTTCGAGCCGAGCGACCTCCGCGAGCGAAATCGGCTCGAACGCGGAGCCGTCCTTCTCCCACCATGCCTTCCACGCGGGCGCCGACGTGCGGAACGGCTTGCCGCACAGGCGCCACAAGACGTCCGCGAAGCGAACGAGCATCAGCCCGCGCTCCGACTGCATCTGCTCGACGATCGCGCCGATGCCGTCCTTGGCGCGCAGCGCGAGCAGCCCGTCGAGCGCCGCATACCGCGTCGACCAGTCGGAGTTGGAGACCGCCTTCGCGAGCACCGCGGCGTACTTTCGATCCCCTGTCTTGCCGAGCTGCAGAAGCGACGCGTTGCGGATCTCGACCTGCGGGCTTACCGCGAGCTTCTCGAGCGTCGCCATCCACGCGCTGTCGCCCTTGCGCAGCACCGTCAGTGCGTCGAGCGCGCCCGCGACGATCGCCGGATCTTTGCCGGTGTTCACGACCACCTCGAGGTCCGCCCCCAAAGCCGTGTTGCCGGAACCGCCGAGGGTCTCCAGCGTCTGCAGCGCGAGGTCGCGGTTCGAGTTGTACTCCGGATCGTTGCCCTTGGGCGGCGCCTTCTTGATGAGGTCTAGAACCTCCTTCGCCAGCGTCTTCTGCAGCTTCTCGTCGCGGTAGCCCTTGAGCGCGCGCAGCACGAAGCGCTGCTCATGGAGCTTGCCCTTGCCGACGAGCTTCACGAGCTTCTTGTCCGTTGCATCGTCGCGCAGCGACGCGAGGTGATCGGCGAGTGCGCGTCGCAAGAGTTCCGGCATGACGTCGACGTTGCCACGACCATCCTCCAAGAGCTGCGGCGCGAGCTTCGCCCCGTCCGCTTCCACCAAGATGCGCACCGCTTCGACTCGCACGACCTCGCGCTCCGTCGAGTCGCCGTAGATCGTCTCCGCGAGGTCGCGCAGGCCCTTGTCCTTGCGGCGCTCGATCTCCAAGAGCGCCAGCTTGCGCAGGCCCCACAGCTCGGTGACGTTGTCGCGCTCTTTCTCGCGCGAAATCTCGTACAGCTTCGGAAGTTCGAGCCCCGCCGCGAGCTGCTCGAACGCGAGCTCGCGGATCGACTTGACCGAGTGAACCTTGCGCTCGGGCTGAGCCTGCTTGTCCTTCTTCGGCTTGTCCTTCGCTTTCTCCGCTTCTTTCTCGGCCTCCGGTGCGCGAAACACGCGCTCGAAGAAGTCCTTGTCGCCCGCGTCCGCCACGCGCACCACGCGCTCCATCGCCCGCGCGCGCACGTCGTCTTCCGCCGGTGACTCCACGATCGTCTTGAGGAAGTGCTTGCCGAGATGCGTGCAGTTCCCCAGCGTCGCGAGCGCCATGTCGCGCAGCTCGGGCTCGTCTCCCGACGTCGCGACGTCCGTGAGCTTCTGCAGTGCCACCTGCTCGGACTCGGCGGTCCCGTCGAATGCACCGAGCGCCTTGACCGCCTCGCGGCGCATGTAGATCGAGCCGAACGTCTTGTCGTAGAGCTCGCACAAGGCCAGCGCCGCGTCGCGCGTGCGGAGCGCACCCAAGTCCGCGAGCAGCTTCGGATCCGCCTCGTCGCGGTTCTTCCTGAGCTCCGCCACGAGCGTGTCGAGATCCGCAGGAGCCGTCGAGCGCGCGGGCGAAGGCGCCATGGGCAAGAGGACGAGCAACGCGAGTGCGCACAAGCGTGACAGCATGGAACCTCCGAGCGTGGGGGTGCGCCCTACTCTAGGACTCCGCGTGCGGAGAGCCACACTTCGCTGCTACAAGCGCGACTTCTTCTCGATCAGGTCGGCGAGCAGGCCGACGGAGAGGACTTGCAGGAAGGCGACGAAGATGAAGACGGTCTTGTCGCCAAGGTTCTTCTCGATGAAGACGTCGTAATAGAGGAAGCCGCACAGGCACAGGAACAGCGCGAAGGCGATCGGGTAGAAAACCTTCAGCGGATTGAAATAGAGAACGGTGCGGATGATGAGCGCGGTGAAGCCGAGCGTGTCGCGGATCGGGCGGATCTTCGAGCGACCGGAGCGCTTGGCGTAGTTGACGGGCACGTACTCGACGCGGTGGCCGTTGGTCAGGCTCGCGAGCGTGATCGTGGTCGTGAAGCTGAAACCCTGCGGCAGGATCGGCCGATACTTGAGGACGAGCTCGCGGCGGAACGCGCGCAGGCCGCTGTTCAAGTCGGGGATCTCGGTGCCGGCGAGGAAGCTCGCGAGTTGCTTCAGGAACCACTTCGCGGGCTTGCGCACGAGCGGGATGTTGACGTCGACGCCGGTACGCGAGCCGACGGCCATCTCCGCGCCGTCGTCGATTTGAGCGAGCAGGTCGCGGATCTTGTCCTCGGGGTACGTGCCGTCGGCATCGGTGATGACGACCACCTCGGTGTGCGCGTGCGTGAAGCCCGTCTTGAGCGCAGCGCCGTACCCCTGATTCACGCGGTGCGTGATCACGCGCAGGTTCGGGATGCGCGCAGCGCACTCGGCGAGCACCTCGGCCGTGCGGTCCTTCGAGCCGTCGTTCACGGCGATCACGTGAATGGGCGCGCCCACGTCGAGCTTCGAAAGGCGGTCCATCACACCGGCGACGCCCTTCTCCTCGTTGTAGACGGGCACGACGATCGTGACGCCGTGCGCGGAGAGCTTCTCGCGCTGCGAGCTCGACTCCCACGGGAGCACGAGCGGGGCGCTGCGGGGCTGCGGGTTCGTCTTCGATTCCACGACGCCGTCGAGCCTAGCAAGGCTCGCGGCGCGTTTCATTCCGTCTGCGGCCCGACCTCGATCCCCCACGCGACGGCGAGTGCCTTGCGAGCCATGCCCGTGAGCGCGAGCTGCGCGAGCTCCTCCGGCGCCACCCAGCGGGCGCGCGAGGGGAGCTTCGAAGTGGAGAGCCGCCCCTTCTGCAGCACCATGCGGATGCGATGGCGCGTGATGGCGTGCCGCACGAGCCCGAGTTCGGGCCCCGGCTCGAGCTTCAGCGAGGATTCCGCGGGGAAGAGCTCGGGGCGCGCGGGCGCAGTCTGCACAGTCGGCAGCTGCCACAGCCCGGCCATGCGGCCCGATTCTGGCCGTTGCTCCAAGAGCAGGGCCCCCTTGCGCTCGACGACCCACGCGACGAGCTCGACGTCGATCGGCTCGGGCCGTTTCTTGGGCCGCGGAATGCGTGCGACAAGATTCCGTGCACGCGCGAGGCAGTGCTCCGCGACAGGGCACGTGTCGCAACGCGGCGCGAGCGGCGTGCAAACGGTCGCGCCGAGCTCCATCAGCGCTTGATTCCACTCCCCGGCGCCGCGCGGAGTCGGCACGAGGTCCCGAGCGACGTCCCACGCCCAGCGCTGCGCGACCGTCAGCTCCACGTCGTGCGCGTACCACCGCGACAAGACGCGCACGACGTTGCCGTCGACGAGCGCCTCGGGCTGATCGAACGCGATCGAAAGAACTGCGCCGGCCGTGTAAGGACCGATCCCCGGCAGCGCGCGCACCGCCTCGGCATCGCGCGGAAACTCGCCATCGTGCCGCGCAACGATCGCCTGCGCGGCATCGCGCAAGGCGCGAGCGCGCCGGTAGTAGCCGAGCCCGCTCCACGCGGCGAGTACGTCCGCCTCGGACGCCCTCGCAAGCGCGCGCACATCGGGAAAGCGCGCGAGAAAGCGCTGCCAATAGCCGATCACCGTCTCGACGCGCGTCTGCTGGAGCATCGCCTCGCTGATCCAGATGGCGTACGGATCGCGAGTGCGGCGCCAAGGGAGATCCCGGCGCGCGCGGCGATACCAAACGAGAAGCTCGCGCCTTCCGTCGCAGGTGCGAGGCGCGGATTCCGCGTCTTTGTTGCGTGCGCGCTTCGCCATGAGCTTCCTCGCGGAAAGCTACCGCGCGCGCCGCGCATCCGACAACGCCGCGCTGCTATCCTCACACGCCATGCAGCCCCCGTCGCAGCCGCCCGAGCGCAAGCTCTCCCCCAACGCCAAGCTCGCGGTCGAGTTCGGTCCGTTGCTTCTGTTTCTCGTCGCGAGCTCGCGCCTCGGTCTGATCCA
Organism: Planctomycetota bacterium; assembly: GCA_044355055.1. Lineage (GTDB taxonomy): Bacteria > Planctomycetota > UBA1135 > UBA1135 > F1-120-MAGs118. The sequence goes on from JBIKYW010000092.1 coordinate 6,863, forward strand.
AGGCACCGCGATCTTCATCGCTGCGATGCTCGTTTCGGTCGGCGTGTCGTGGAAGGTCGAGCGCAAGGTCGCCCCGCTCACGTGGGTCACGCTCGCGATGGTGGTCGTCTTCGGCGGCCTCACGGTCTGGCTCGGCGACGAGAGCTTCATCAAGCTCAAGGTGACCGTGATCGAGGTGTTCATCGGCGCCGCGCTGCTCGCGGGGCTCGCGTTCGGCAAGCTGTTTGCGAAGAGCCTGCTCGGAATGGCGCTCGCGATGGACGACGCGGGCTGGCGCAAGTTCACGGTGCGCTTTGCGCTGTTCTCGTTCGCGCTCGGCGGCGCGAACGAATACGTGCGTCGCGCGTGGGACGACTCTGCGTGGCTGTGGTTCAAGGTCGGCGGCCTCCCCGTCTCGACCTTCGTCTTCATGCTCGCGCAGATGCCGCTCGCGAAGCGGCACGCGCTGCAGAAGTCACAGGATTCGGACGCCTCGTAGCGCGTAGGCGCGCGTCGCGCCGTCCGATGCACGTCGCACGGAGAGCGTGAAGCGCTGCAAGCCGGGCGCAATCCCGACGGGGACCGCGACGGTGCACTGCACCTGCACGCTCGCGCCCGGTGCGAGCAGTCCCGTACTCGTCGCGGAGAGCTGGTAGCTGTAGGGCAGCCCCTCGACGAGCACGTCGAGGGCGTCGGCAAACGCGGCCGTGTTCTGCACATCGAACGTGAAGACCGCGCTCGAGCCTGCCGTCGTCGGAATGCGCTGCGCGAAGGGCGTGATTCGCGCGTAGGGCTCGCTCTGAACGGCGAGCGCAGGGTCGAGCTTCATCGTCTCGCCCCACACGCGCTTCCACAGGTCTTGGCGACCTCGCAGATTCAGCTCGAAGAACTCGAGCGCGAGGCGCCTCGACTGGGCGAGCTGCGTCGCCTTGGCGAGCGAGCCTGAATCACAGCCGAAGCCCAAGAACGCCGGTGTGTCCACGAAGCCGCAGTGGTACGCACCCGTGATCACGGGCAAGAGCTTCGGCGCGCGCGCCGCGTTGAACATCAGCTGCCCGTTGCTCGCGACCGGAACCACGGTGTCCTGCGAGCCCGAGATCAGGTTGATCGGACAGACCACGCTCGGAATCGCGGCCACCGCCGAGGGATTCGTTTCCGCTGCGGCGAAGTTCGCCAGCGCGCTGACCCGCGGATCTGCTGCCGCCGCAAGAATGCTCGCGCCGCCGCCCATCGAATGCCCCGAGAGCCCGAAGGCGAGCGTGTCGATGCGATCGAAGTACGTCGACGCGGGGTTCGCGTCCTGCTGCTCCAGCCACGTCAGAGAATGGCGCAGATCGTTCGCGAGATTCTGGTGGCTCGGAAAGAAACTGTTCTCGGACTCCGTCGCGATCACGACGTAGCCCCAGCTCGCGAGGTGCTGCAGCGTGGCGAGGTAGGCCGACGGCGGTTGCTGGAAACCGTGCCCGAACGAAATGGCGGGATAGGGCGCGCCGGCGGCATTGAAAGGCTGATTCTGTCCGCTGGCGTTCGCCGGATAGACGAGCCGGGCGTTGAACGTCGATCCGCCGGGCCGCGTCACCGTGACGGTGGTCCAGCCGCCCCCGTAGGGCCCTGCGACGGAGTAGTCCTGCGCGGCGGCGGGGAGAGCACACGCGAGCGCGACGAAGAGTCCTCGGACGGCTTGGAGCATCTTCGAAGTGTCGCTCAGTTCGGAGAATTGGGCAACTCGAGGTCCCTCAAGCCCCCGCGGCGCGCTCGAAAAGCAGGCTCAACTCGGTGGGCGTGCCCTGCTCCTCGCCGGAGAGCTGCACGCGCATGCGCGCGTCGTCGAGACGCTCGTAGCGAATGAGCCGCGGAAAGTCGTGCCCCGGATTTTCGAAGCTCCAAGCCGTGTCGGATGCCGAGCGCAGCACGAACTCCGTGCCGGGAGCCCGACCGCCGGGCTGTGCGATGTACACGACTTCGCCCGAGCGAATCTCGATGCGGAGAAACTCGAAGGCAATCGCGCGCTCCGCGTGTCCCTCCCGACGGAGCGTGCGCCCCATGCCGAGGAGCGATCCGCCGCGAGGCGAGGTCCAACGCTCTTCGACGAGCTCATCGGGACCGGCGGCGCACACCCACGTACCTTCCAGCCACGCGAGTGCGTGGACGCCCTCCGCCGTCGTGGGAAGCGGCGCACGACATGCCGATGCAAGCGCAGCGAGTGACGCTGCAAAGGCGACGCCCGTGCGCATCGTCAAAGAGCGAAGATGCGATCCATGCGGGCCACGACGTCGCGCAGGTGTGCTTCGTCGCCGGCAGCGACTTCCGCGGAAGCCCAGCCTGCGAAGCCCACTTCGTCGAGCGCCGCCATCAGCGCCTTCCAGTTCGCGTCGCCCTCGCCGAGCGCGACATCGAAACCCTTCCAAAGCCCCTCGCCGTCGCGGCGC
>JBIKYW010000537.1:0-2756 GCA_044355055.1 Planctomycetota bacterium
ATCTCGCCCACCACACTTGGGACGGAGAACACCTGCGACTCGGAGTGATCCCGCCGATCTCGCTAGAGGACTACCCCTCGCGTGCGCTCGCAGGCGCGGCGGCCGCCGAGTTCCGCTGGGAGACGCTCCCCACCCAGCCTGAGAATCGTCCTTTGCAGATGCATCTCACGCGCTGGCTCGCGACCTCGCAGGGAGGCAAGCCCACCGCGGGTTTCCGAGCGCTGCGCGAGCGCCTCGATCGCGGCGAAAACGTCGATGAAAAGGCGTTGCTCAAGGCTACGGGGCTCAAGTCCGACGCGCTCGACACGACGCTCGACACGTGGCTTGCGTCGGTCCAACAACCCTACGTCTGGCTCTTCAACGAGTGGGACAGCCTCGCCGCGGATCGCGTACGGGGCACAGCGCAGGTCGTCGCGAACTGCCGCACGCGTGTGCCTGTCGCGCAGCATTCCGCGAAGCTGCGCCCGCTCCACGGCGGTCGCTGGCGCGCGGGGCTGCTCGTCCACTACGCATCGAACGACGATCACACCATCGCGGTGATCGACTCTGGAAGAGAGCTGCGCGTCGATCGCTGGAACGGAGGTTGGAAAGTCCTCGGCGTGCACGCGCTTCAAGCGAGCGCCGACTCAGAAGGCTGGTGGAGCATCTCCGCCGAGCGAGATCGTGCGAGTGGTCGCGTGCTGCTCCAGATCGGCGAGCAGCGCTTCGGCCCCTATGAGCTCCCCGAGGGGCCCATGGGCCTCGCCATCGACGGCGCCGACGTCGAGTTCCAGTTGCGCTGAAGCTGCGCGGCTCGGCTCTCTGGCCGCGCGCCCCCTCGCGCGCTACGGACAGAGCTTGACCTGCACCGCGTTCGTGAGGTTCGTCGTCGCCGCCGCGAGGGGATCGCGAAACCAGCCTTGGAAGTTGAGGATCTCGCCGGCGACGAGCGGCTGGCCGAGAGCTGTCGGGTGTGTGGCCTTCCACGCGAGGAAGTCGAGCGTGAGCGCTCCGTCGCAAGCGCCCGCGGCACCGCCCGTCGCAAGCGCGCTCGTGCGCTGGGTCGGCGCCTTCACGCAGAGGAAGCTCGTGCTCCCCGGCGCCCACGCCGCGCTCTTCGGCCCGCTCGTTCCGTAGAAAACTAGTCCCGTTTTCTGCCCTTCGACGGACGTCGCACGCACGGTAAAGCCGCTGCTCGCCGCAGCCGAAGGCGTGCCGAGCGTGGAGAGCAGGGGCACGCAGCCGCTCGAGGTCGTCCCGCTCGTGCAGTAGCTGATCACGCTGGTGCAGGGCTCGCACTCATCGGGGAGCGCGTTCGCATTCGTGTCGAGCGATGTACCCGCCGCGATGTCGAGCACGTCGGCGATGCCATTGGCGTTGCAGTCGATGAGCGGCTGGGGCAGCACGAGGTCCGCGAACACAGGCCGGTGATCCGAGGCGCGGGCCGTAACGCCCGCCGCGCCACCGGAGACGCCCGCGAGCTCCGGCGGCTGCGCCGCAGCGGGATTCGCGGCGGAGTCGAACACGCTGGAGAGTCGGAGCGTCGCGATGCTGTCCTGCCACGCGATGTAGTCGAACTTCGTGCCCGTCGTGCCGATCGTCTGTCGATTGCCGCTGAAGTAGTGGACCGACGCGTCGTAGGTCATGTCCGATCCATCGCGATCGGTTCCGTCCGTGAGGCCACCGCTCGTCTGCGCCTCCGAGAGCCACGCCACAGGCCCGCGCGTCGCACCGTTCTGCTGCTCGTCTTCGTTCCAGTCCCCCACGAGCACGATCGGCGTGCTCGCGCCGAGCACGCCCGTCGCCGCGGGCGAGTCCGCGATCTTCGCGAGCGGGTCCGGCGTCGCGCCTCCGTTTCCGTTCCACCAGTAGCGCACGACGTGCGAGACGTTGCGAGCCGCGGTGACGCGCTGCGTGTTGTCGCTAGAGTTGCTCCCCGCCTTGAGGTGCGCGCCGCCGAAGACGAGGTCGCCCGCGTACTGCGCATCGGGTAGGTCGATCTCCGTGAAGAGGAAGCCGCGAATCCCACCGTTGCCGCCCGGAGCCCACGCGCTCGCCGTCACCGCGGGAATGTCCTGCATGCGGCTCTGCCCGTCGCCGTTGCGATCCGCGAATGGATAGCGAGAGAGGACGACGTTGCGGTTGAAGCCGTCGCTCGAACCCGACACGTACACGTAGGGCAGGTCGTAACCGGGCGCGTACTTCTGCACCCACGAAGTGACCGCGATGTTGCCTTGGAAGGAATCCGTTCCTCCGTGGAGGAAGTCGTCGATCACCGCGGTGAGGTTCGCGACGCTGTCGACACCCGAGCCCGTTCCGTTGCCGGAGTTGTCCGCGCACTCGGAGAGGAACACGATGTCGGGTCGCAGCGCCGCCAACGTGCGAGCGCAGGCCGTCCAGTTGTTGGCGCCCTCCACCTTGTCATTCGACGAGCACAGCGCGTCCTGAACGTTCCAGCTCATCACGCGCACGTCGCGCGCGTCGACCTTCCCCCACTGCGCGGCGGGTGGATTCCACTGCGCGAGGGCAGGAGCGGCCAAGAGGAGAGACGTCATCGCGGGGACGGGGCGGAACATGGCTCCAGTTGGACGCATCTCGTGCGATGGGGCTTCCCCTCCGCAGGCCTACCGCCTCAACGAAGGTCGCGTTCACCCCGACCGCGTTTGCGCGCGGAGATGAACTCCTCCTTGCATTGCATCGCAGACATGGGCGTCGAGGCACGCTCGAGATTGCGGAAGCACTCGGCGAGCTCTTGCTCAGCCTCCGGATGCGCGTGC
>JBIKYW010000538.1:0-2755 GCA_044355055.1 Planctomycetota bacterium
GCCTGCGCGTCGCGCACGGCGTGCCAAGCACGCTGCTGCGCCTCGCTCGGCGCTCCTTCGACACACCACGTGCGCGTGATGTCGCTCGCGTAGCCGTGCAGGCTCGCGCCCGTGTCGACGAGCAGGAAGTCTCCGCGCGCGAGCGCGATCGACTGGTTGTCACCGTGGGGATATGCCGCGGCTGGGCCGACGAGCGCGAGGCTCCACGGAGAGTTCATACCGAGCTTCGCGTGCGCGCGGGACATCAGCTTGGCGACGTCGTCGCCCCTCATGCCGAGTCGCACGCGGTGCGAGACTGCGCCGAGAGCGAGCTGCGTCCCTTCGTTGGCGACGCGCAGGAGCTCGAGCTCGTGGGCGTCCTTGATGCCGCGCAGCGCTGTGACGACCTCGCGTCCGGACACGACGCGCTCATGGCCTAGCTCCGCACGCAGTCCCTCCGCGACGAAGAAGCGAGCCTGCGGGTCGACCGCGACGCGCTCGGCGCGCCGAGCCTTGAGTGCGGCTGCGAGCGGGGCGAACGCATACTCGTGCTCCTCCCAGCGCACGAGGTCGCCGCCGGGGCCCTTGGGCGCCTCGACGGAGAGGCGCGCTTTTTCGGCCTCGAACGCGGGACAGAGCCAAAAGTGGCTGCCGTCGGCGAGCACGAGCAGCGCAAAGGTTCGCTCGGAGCGGCCCCACGTGACGCCGCTCAGGTAGCTCATGGTGGGCCCGCCCTCGCACAGATACGCGTCGAGCGCATGCCGCCGGAGGAGCGTGGCGAGCCGAGCACGCCGAGCGCTGCGTTCCTCCGACGAGATGGGCGCGACCAGCACGCGCAGGTCGGGAAGCTCTCCGAACTCGTCTTCAGGATCCGGCCCTTCGGTCGCCGATGGCGACGTCGTACTGCGGCACGCTGTGCTCATTCCCGCTGCGGCCAGCGCCGCCGCGACACCGAAAAGTCCCCTTCGATCCAGCTTGCGAGGTTCCATTCGCAGAGAGACTACTTCGCTTCCAAGGCGCGCACGAGGAAGCGCTCGATGCGGCGGTATTCGTCCACCCAGTGCGGTCCGTCTTCGAAGGCATGGTCTTGGCTCGGGTAGAGCATCGCGTCGAAGTCGAGGCCGAGGTCGATCAGCTTCTCCATCAAGCGGATCGAGTCCTGCGCGAACACGTTCGAGTCGACCATGCCATGCAGAATGAGCAGGGGATCCTGCAGTTTTTGCGCGTGGTCGATCGGGGAACTCTCGGCGTAGGCGTCGGGGTGGGTCGACGGACGCCCCAGACGCGGCTGCGTGTAGCCGGGGTGGTACGTGCGCCAATCGGTCACCGAGCGTAGCGCCGCTCCGCCCGCCCAGCGTTCGGGCTGCGTGAAGAGGGCCATCAGCGTCAGGAATCCGCCGTAGGAACCGCCGTAGCAAGCCACGCGCGCGGGATCGACCGCACCGCGCCGCGCGAGCTCGTCGATCACTGCTGCGATGTCCTCGAGCTCGAGCTTGCCGAGCTGGAACTGTACGTCTCCGCGGAACTTGGCGCCGTAGCCCGCGCTGCCTCGGTAGTCGACGTCGGCGACGACGAAGCCCTGCTCGGCGAGTCGCGAGTGGAACATCAGGTTCACCGCGTACTCCGTCATCGAGTCGGTGACGTTCTGCAGATAGCCCGCCCCGTGGATGAACACGATGCACGGACGTGCCTCGCGGGGCTTCGAGAGCGTGGAGCCGCGAGGCGAGTAAACGTGAGCGCGAACGTCCGAGCCATCCGCGGAGTGAACTTGGAGCTTTTCGGGCAAGATCCAGTCGTGCTGGGAGTAGGCGATCGGAATCGTCGAGGTCAGTCGCCGCGCAGGCGTGCTGCCGTCGAAGGGCACGCACCACAGCTCGCTGGGAAGACCGAGCTCCTCGTGCTCGAAGAGCACCGTGGAGCCATCGGACGAGACGCGCGCGCCCGTGTTCATGCCCGCGGGCAGCGGGAGCCAGCGCACTCCGCGCTCCTCGACGACGCCGAGCTCGCGCCGTGCAGGATCTTCGCGGCTCGCGCAGATGAGAAGCGCGCCTTGTTCGCTCGTGAGCCACTGCGAGACTTCGCCTTCGACGGCGGTGCGCTGGCGCAGCTCGCCGCTTGCGGGATCGAGCTCGAACAGCTGATTGCGGCCCGGAGTGGTCGAGAACGGAGCGCCCTCGGAGGCGAGCAAGATGCGCGTACCCTCGCGGTTCCAACGCGCGAACGCGCCCGGACCGCCGACCCAGTGCTCGTCGCGCTCGACCAGCGCAAGGCGCGGACCGGCGGCACTCCAAATCCACGTCTCGACGGCGCGATAGTCTTCCGAGGTGCGCCGCAGCGCGAAGCGCGGCTCGCCCTCGGGCGCCCAGCCGATCGCACCCATCGGCGTGCGCGCGTTGCCGGGGAGCTCCAGCGCGCGCTTCGAGCCGTCGCGCGTCGACCAGATCCATGCCTTGCGTGCGGGCCACTCGTCGTCTGCGAGGTCCGCGCGCGCCTCGCGCGTCGTCACACGCTCCGTGAGGTAATCGGGGATCAGCGTTGGCTTGGGGCGTCCGCTCGCGTCGACCTCGAAGCCGAAGACCCACTCGCCGCAGGGCGAGAGGTCGAGCCCTTCGATGCGGCCGAGGTCTGCGAGCCCTTCGAGCACGACGCCGCGACCCGTGGCAAAGTCGTGGAAGTGCTCGTTCGCGCGAGTCTTGTCGGCGACGAGCTTGCCGTCCTTCGAAAACACGCGGGTGCCATCGCGCGAGCGCTCGATTCTGCCAAGCGGCGCTGCGAT
>JBIKYW010000093.1:0-9251 GCA_044355055.1 Planctomycetota bacterium
GACGCCGTTCTTCGGATCGGGTTCGACGTTCGGCGGCGTGAAGATCGGCCTCATCGCGAGCCTCACCCTCGTGCTCTTCTCGGTTCACGGAGTGCCGCTGCCCTTCGCCGAAGCGCCGCTCGAGTTCGGCGTGCTCGCGATCCGCGAGATCCTCGTGGGCCTCGCGCTCGCCTTCGTTCTCCAGGCGGTGATGCTCGCCGTGCGCGTCGGCGGAGAGCTCATCGGCAGTGAGATGGCGTTCAACATGGCGAGCGTGGTCGATCCCGCCTCCGGCATGAACACGCCGCTCGTGACTCAGTTCTACGAAGCGTTGTTCCTGCTCGGTCTGTTGGCGGTCGACGGCCACCACTTGCTCCTGCGCGCGCTCGCGGGCTCGTTCGAGCGCGTGCCCGTCGGCGTCGCCACTCTGCCGGAGGGCTTCGGCACGCTCGCGCTGCGCCTCGTCGGCGACATGATCGCGGCTGGGGTGACCTTCGTCGGACCCGTGCTGCTGCTCCTGCTCGTGTCGTCGATCATGATCGGACTGATCGCGCGCGCGGTGCCGCACGTCAACGTGCTCGAAATGGGCTTCACGCTGCGAATCATGGTCGGCCTCGGCGCGATGCTCTTGTTCGCACCGCTCGTCGCGCCGGGCCTGCAGCACCTCTACGGCTTGCTCGGTGACGGGCTCGACGCGGCGCTTGCCGCGCTGGAGGGCTGAGCGGTGGGCCTCTTCGACGACAACGACGACGACCAGAAGACAGAAGACGCGACTCCCCGGCGTCGGGAAGAAGCGCGCGAGAAGGGTCAGGTACCGCTCTCGACCGAGCTCGTCGCGGCCCTCGTGCTGCTCGGCTGGCTCATGACGCTCGCCTTCGCCGGCGGCGCCTTGATCCGCGAACTCGGCGGCCTCGTGGTCACGTTCGTCGAGAGCATCGGCCGCATGGCGACCGAAGACCTCACTCCGGAGTCGGTCGCGGGGCTTTGCGGCGCGGTGCTCTCGCGCATCGGCTGGGCGACCGTCGGGCTCGTCGCGCCGATGTTCATCCTCACGCTTCTGGCGGCGTACGGCCAAATCGGACTCGGTATCGCGACGAAGGCGATGGAGATGAAGCCCGAGAAGCTCAACCCCGTCTCGGGTCTCTCCAAGTTCTTCAGCATGCGCAGCGTGACGCGCACGGCGATGAGCTTCGCGAAGCTCGTCGCCATCATGGTCACGATTTCGATCGTCGCGTGGTCGCAGGTCGAGAAGGTGGCCGCTGTTCAATCGCTCGAGCTCGGCCCCGCGCTCGCCGCGATCGGCGAAGTTGCGCTGCGCTGCACGGCGGCGGGACTCGCCGCGATCCTCGCCCTCGGAATCCTCGACGTCTTCCTGCAGCGCCGCCAGCACGAGAAGGAGTTGCGCATGACGAAGCAGGAAGTGAAAGAGGAGCTGCGCTCGGCGGAAGGTGATCCGCAGGTCAAGGCGCGCATTCGGCGCGTTCAGCGCGAAATGGCGGCGCGGCGCATGATGGCGGACGTGCCGAAGGCGACGGTGGTGATCACCAACCCGACGCACTACGCCGTTGCTCTGTCGTACGACCGCGACGCGGCTCCGGAGAAGCGCGGCGCGCCCAAGGTCGTGGCGAAGGGTGTCGATCAGGTCGCGCAGCGCATCAAGGAAGTTGCGCGCGAAGCAGGTGTGACGATCTACGAAGACGTGCCGCTGGCGCGCGCGCTGCACGCGCGCTGCGAGATCGGCGACGAGGTGCCGCTCGAGCTCTATCAAGCGGTCGCCGAGGTCCTCGCGTACGTCTACGGATTCAAGGGCGGTCGCCCGGTCGTGACCGCGGGAGCTAGGTGATGGCCTCGACTTCTATCGAACAAGCGCGCGGCACGGCCGCGTTCCTCAAGCGCTACGCCGACTGGATCATCGGCATGGGCGTGCTCGGCGTGATCGTCACGCTCGTCTCGCCGATTCCGCCGGCGCTGCTCGACATCCTGCTCGCGGTCAACATCGCGACGTCGGTGCTGTTGCTTCTCCTGACGATGAACACGCGCTCGGCGGCGGACCTCTCGGTCTTCCCGACGTTTCTCTTGTTCGCCACGCTCTTCCGCCTCGGTCTCAACGTCGCCAGCACCCGACTGATCCTCTCCGGCGGCGACGCGGGCGCGATCATCAAGGCCTTCGGCGACTACGTCTGTGGCGACAACCTGACGGTCGGAATCATCGTGTTCCTGATCCTCGTGATCATCCAGTTCGTGGTGATCACGAAGGGCTCCGGCCGCATCAGCGAAGTGAGCGCGCGCTTCGTGCTCGATGCCATGCCCGGCAAGCAGATGGCGATCGACGCCGATCTGAACAGCGGCTTGATCGACGCGGACACCGCACGCAAGCGCCGCGAGAAGGTGGCCACCGAGGCCGAGTTCTACGGCGCGATGGACGGTGCGTCGAAGTTCGTGCGCGGTGACGCGATCGCGGGCTTGATCATCACGGCGCTCAACTTGGTCGGCGGCATCACCCTCGGCGCTCTCGGCGGCATGGACATCGCCGACGCGGGCGAGCGCTACTCCATGCTTACGATCGGCGACGGCCTCGTCAGCCAGATCCCCGCGCTGCTCATCTCGACCGCCTCGGGCGTGCTCGTCACGAAGGCCTCGGACGACTCGAGCCTCGGAACCCAAATGCTCGGTCAGAGCCTCGGGCGCCCGCGCGCGACGTTGATCGCTGCAGGCATGATCTTCGCACTCGGCCTGCTGCCCGGCATGCCCAAGCTGCCGTTCTTCATTCTCGCGTCGGTGCTCTTGATCCTCTGGCGCGCGACGCGCAACCAGCAGGCGAGCGACGAAAAGGCCGCGGAAGCCGCGAGTGCCGCGGCCGCATCCGCCCCCGAGGTCCCTGCCGCTGAGAAGGAAAACGAGGCCGCGCTCGAGCTTCTGAAGGTTGATCGCGTCGCGCTCGAGATCGGCTACCGCCTGATCCCGCTCGTTCAGGATCCGCGCGGACAGGGCATTCTCGATCACATCTCGCAGCTGCGTCGCCGCTTCGCGTCGCGCGAGGGCGTCGTGCTCCCCCCGGTTCGCATCAAAGACAACATCAAGATTGCGCCCAACGCGTACCGGATCTTGGTCGGTGGTCAGGAAGTGGCGCGCGGCGAGATCGAGCCCGGCCAGCACATGGCGATGGACTCGGGCGCGGTCGCTGGGAAGATCGCGGGCACCCCGACGAAGGATCCCGCGTTCGGCCTGCCGGCGTTGTGGATCGCCGATGCGGCGAAGGACGAGGCCGAGCTGCTCGGCTACACCGTCGTCGATCCGGTGAGCGTGCTCGTGACGCATCTCTCGGAAGTGCTGCGCACGTCCCTCGGTGACATCCTCACGCGCGACGACGTGAAGGAACTCGTCGAGAACGCGAAGAAGGTCACGCCGGCGGTGGTCGAAGAGCTGGTGCCCGCGAAGATCGGCTATGGCGAAGTGCAGGCCGTACTGCGCAACTTGCTGCGCGAGTCGGTTTCGGTTCGCAACGTTCCGCTGATCCTAGAGGTCATCGCCGATCACGTGTCGCGGACGAAGGATCCCGACACCCTCGCCGAGCTCGCGCGTCAGCGCCTCGGACGCGCCCTGTGTGAGGCCCACGCCGATCGCGCGGGCACGCTCCACGCCGTCACGCTCGATCCGCGCATCGAGTCGCGGCTCGCCGCGGCGGTGGGCACCGGCTCGGCGGATCCCGAGTCCCCTGGCGTGAATCCAGCCTACTTGCAGCGTCTCGTCGAGAAGATCGGAGAGCAGATCGCCGGCGCCACGCGCGGTGGTTCCGACGTGGTGCTCCTCGCACGCTCCAACGTTCGTCGCTTCCTCGGCGAGCTGGTTCGCGCCTCGCTCCCGAAGGTCTCGGTCCTGAGTTACCAAGAAGTCGTCCCTGCCCGCAGCGTGCAGACCGTCGCGGTCGTGCGCCTCGAGGATTGATCCATGCAGATTCACCGAGTCCGCGGACGTGACTTGAAGGATGCGCTGGAGCGCGCGCAACGCCAGTACGGCGCTGACGCGCTCGTGCTCTCACGCGAAACGATGCCCGATGGCGGCGTGACGGTCGCCGTGGCGGATCCGACACGCGCCCTCACGGCAGCCCGTCTCGCGCCCCAGCCCACGGCGACGTCGGCGGCGCGCGAGCGCGGTCTCGAAGACGTCGAGCGCGTGCTCCGTCGCAGCGGAGCCTCGGACGGACTCGTCGCGCGCACGCTGGAGCACGTCGCATCGAGCGGCGCACGCGGACCTTTTGCCCTCGACGCTGCCGCGGAGGCCCTCGGCCGATGTGTCGAGATCGCTCCGAGTCCCCGCATCCAACGCCGCGCCGCGGGCGTGGTGGTCCAGCCGTGCGTGATCGCGTTCGTCGGTCCGACGGGGGTGGGAAAGACGACCACGCTCGCGAAGCTCGCAGCGCGCCTCGTGCGCTCGGGTCGTCGCGTCGGCATCGTCTCGATGGACACGCATCGGCCCGGCGCCGTCGAGCAATTGCGTGCGCTCGCCTCCGCCATCGGCACCGATGTCGCCGTGGCGCGCGATGCGTCCGAGCTCGCAGCCGCGGTGGCGAGCTTCGGCTCGCCCGAGTGCGTGCTCGTCGACACGGCCGGCGTCTCGCCCCGCGACTCCGCGGCGCTCGCGCAGCTCGCCGAATCGCTCACGAGCGGCGGCGGCTCGCTGGAGACCTATCTCGTCTTGCAGGCGACCTCGAGCCGCGCGGCGATCGACGCGGCCCGCGACGCCTTTGCTGCGACGAATCCCACGGCCTGGGTGCTCACGAAGCTCGACGAGACGCGCGCTCCCGCTCCGGCGCTGGAGAGCGCCGCGGCAGCCCGCGCGCGACTCGCCTTCCTCTGCGACGGGCAGGAACTCTCCGCTCACTTCCACCGCGCCGAGCCCGCCCACGTTGCCGATCTGTTTCTGCGAGGACGGATCGCGTGAAGGCGCCCGCGCAAGTTCGAGTACCTTTCGTGCTTGTCACGGGCGGCAAGGGCGGCGTCGGCAAGACGACGATCGCGGCCAATCTCGCGGTGGCGCTGCGCGCGAAGGGACTGCGCACGCTCTTGTGCGATCTCGATCTCGCGCTCGCGGATCTCCACGTGCTGCTCGGGCTGTCGGAGGGACGTACGATCGAGGCCGCGCTGCGTGGCGACTGCGACCTCGCCGACTGTATTCAGTCCGGTCCAGGCGGAATCGACGTGCTCGTCGGCAGCAACGGCAGCGCGGCGATGGCGCGTCTCGACGATACGACACGCGCGCGCTTGCTCACGGACCTCGCGCGTCTCTCCGAGCGCTACGACATCGTCGTGGGGGATAGCGCTGCCGGAATCGGGCCCGAAGTGCTCGAACTCGGGATGCGAGCCGACATGGTGCTCGTCGTCACCACGCCGGATCCGACCGCGGCTGCGGATGCCTACGGACTCGTGAAGGCACTGGTGGCCGAAGCCACTGCGCGCGGGCTTGACCTGCCCACGCCCGAGCTCGTCTTGAATCAGGTCTCCGGTGCGCGCGACGCCGAGCTCGCTGCTGCACGGCTCGCAGGTGTGTGCCAACGCTTCTTGTCGCGTTCGCCGCGGCTCGCGGGCTGGATCCCGCGCTCCCCGCGCATTCTCGACGCCGCAAGGCACCGTGCGGCGTTCGTCCTTGCGAGCGGCCGAGAAGGTGCCGGAAGCGGCGAGCGCGAGTGCGTCGAGCGCCTTGCGCGGAGGGTCGTTCTTGCCTGTGGGAGGGAAATGGCTTCCACCGGTGCCGGGGCAAATCCGTCTCAAGACTGGAGGACGGCATGACCGATAGGCCCATCACGGCGCATCCTCTCGCCGCTGCGTGGCTCGCCGTCGGGCGACGCCTCGCGGTCGCGGGCGGCGCGCTGGCCGCTCTGCTCTCGCTCTTCTTCGATACGCCTGTGTGGGTTGCCTCGCTGCGGGGCGCGCTCGCATGGGTTGCGATCCTCGCTCTGGTGCGCCTCTGCGCCCATCTGCAGGTCGCATCGGTGGGGAGCGAGCCTGCGCGGCGCGAACGCAAGGCATGAACATGAAGCGCACGACTGAGGAGAGCCCGCGATGAGCGACACCGCTACGAATCCGTACGCGGCCGTCGCGTTCGATCGCGATCGGCTCATCCTCGACCACGTGCCGCTGCTCAAGCACATCGCGGGTCGCATGGCGCTCGATCTGCCCGGAGGCATCGAACGCGACGACCTCTACGGCTGGGGCATGGTCGGGCTGGTGAACGCCGCCGACTCGTTCGAGCCCGGTCGCGGACTGAAGTTCAGCACCTACGCCTACTCCAAGATCCGCGGCGCGATCCTCGACGAGCTGCGCCGCAGCGACTTCTTGCCCCGCGGCCGCCGCGAGCGCGTCCGCGAACTCGACCGCGTCGTCGCGGAACTCGCACATCGTACGGGCGTCGCGCCCAGCCCCGAGGAGATTGCGCGCGAGCTCGGCGTGACCCTCGACGAGGTCGACGAGATCCTGCTGGCTGCGAAGTCCGCGGGCCACGCGTCGCTCGACGAAGACGTCTCCGAGTCGCTCTTCGCGCGCCTCAGCGATCCCGACAGCGAGGATCCGCAGGGCAGCGTTGAGTGGGAAGAGACCAAAGACTTGCTCGTGCGCGCCATCGCCGGCCTGAACGAGCAGGAGAAGACGGTCATCACCCTCTACTACGCCGAAGAGCTGCGCTTGCGCGAGATCGCGGACGTGCTCGGTGTCACCGAGTCCCGCGTCAGCCAGATCCACACGCGCGCGCTGTATCGACTCAACCGCGAGCTTGCCCCGCGTCTCGGGCACGAGAGCTAGCCGGAGCCATCCCATGCATTCCATCGTGAAGAAGCAGTTCGTTCAGCTCGACGGGACCTTGTCGAGCGCGACGCCGCAGGCCGGGCCGACGCCGGCGAGCGCGCTGCCGCGTCCCGCCGCGGGTGCAGCCGTCGGTAGGCGCTGCGAGAAGTCCGCACGTCCGATCACGATCGACGGCGCGATCCGCGCCATCGAAGTCACTTGCTCGTGTGGCGAGACCACGACCATCGAACTCGAGTACCCCCATGCGTAATTCCTCGCAAATGTTGGGCGCGTTCCCGCTCTTGTGCCTGCTCACCGTTGGCTGCGCGAGCTCCGGCACGGCCGTGCCGCCGCCGGGCACGCCCGCTGCGAGCGACGCGTCGGAAGCCGCCACGGCCTCTACGTCGACTCCCGCGCGGCTGTACGCGCGCGACGGTTCCGTGATCGGCGGCGACGCCACGACGGAGACCGCCAGCGCCGAGGCGTCGACACAAAACGCCGTGGCGGATCGCCAGCTCGGCCCGAGCGAGGGCGGTCGCATGTACATCCTCGAGCTGTACCAGAAGGCCATCGACGAGCGCGACGCGCTCGAGCTCGAAGTGCGCTCGGTGCAGTCCGAGCTGGAGCGGGCCCGCACGGCCGCCTCGCGCGCCGAGACCGAGAGCTCTGGCGGCGCTCAGCGCATCGCTGCGCTCGAAGAGGAGAACCGGCGCTTGCTCGCGGAGAACGTCGAGCTCGCCGCGCGCCTCACGACGGCCCAGATTCGCCGCCTGCAGGCAGAGAAGCTGCTGCTCGAAGCGCGCATTGGCGAGCTGCGCACCGGAGCGATGCCGACTCCGACCACGAACGAAACCCAACCCGTCGCGACGTCGAGCAAGCCGTGAAGTTTTCCAGCGCCCTCGCCTACCTCGCGCTCGCGACCGCTGCCGTGGGCTGTCAGTCCGCGCAGACCGAGCCCGAGCTGCTCCCGCCGCTCGCGCGCACGCGCGCCACCGACGACTTCGCCACGTACAACCTGCGTCGCGTCGGGATCCTGCCGCTCTCCGGCGCGCCGCTCGAGCGCACAGGCGAGCTGCACAAGTCCTTGGGCTTCGAGCTCGCGCGCCGCGCTCCCTTCGAGGTCGTGGAGCTCGGCGCGACGGACTTGGCCGAGCTCCAGCTCGACCAACCGCACGCGCGCGGCCGCTACACGCCCCAGACGATCCTCGCCATCGCCCGCCGCTTCCGGCTCGACGGCATCTTCGTCGGCACCGTCACGCACCTGCAGTCCTTCGCGCCCCAGTCGCTCGGGCTGCAGCTCGAGCTCGTCGCCGTCGAGACGGGCCTCGTCGTCTGGTCCTCTTCGATCGACCTCGACACCTCCGAGCTGCGCGTTCGAGATTCGCTCGAGGCGTATCAGGCCGGTCGCGTCGCGGGCGGTGACTCCGCGGACGACGTGCAAGTCCTGATGCTCTCGCCCGCGAGCCTCGCACGCTTCGCTGCAGGCGAGATCGCGCGCACGCTCGACACCGCCGAGCAGCCCTGAACCGCGCAGCGCCTCGCTTCGCAGCCGGAGCGGACCCTCGACGCTGCGCGCACCCGATGCGCGGAAGCTCGAAGCAACGAACGGCTGGGACACCGGTCAACAACTGCGCCAGCGCTCGGGCCCTAGGCTCCTTCCGACGCGCTGCCCGGCGGAATCCAGCGGGATATTCATGACGCTGGCGTCGTCTCCACTGTCGGGATCTGCCGGTGCGCCCACGTGCGGCAGCGCGCGCAGTGAAACGCGAAGGCCCGCGACGGGTGAGGTCGCGGGCCTTCGTCGTTGATCCGGCCTCGCCCCTCGCGGGACCGGAAGAATCGGGTCTAGCGGTCGCCGAGCATGCGGCGCGCGGCGCGCTCGATGCGCTCGGCCGAGTTGAGCTGGCCGTCGACGTACAGGGCGCGCAGCTCGGCCACGCGAGCGGCGCGGGCCTCTTCGCTTGCAGCCAAGCGCGACTCGACAGCTCGGGCCAGTGCCTCGCTCTTCGAGGAGATCTCGATGCGGTCGGCGCTACCGTCGCCTTCGACCGCGTTCTGCTTGCGGGTCTCGAGCTTCGCACGCAGCTCTTCACGCGCTTCCCAGATCGCCGTTTCGCGCGCGAGCTCGGGGTGGTTCGCGGTGTGGTTCTTGCGCAGCGCCGCCTGGCGGTCGGCGCGCTTCTCGCGGAACTCGTCGCGCGCTTCCTTGATCGCAGCCTCGGCCTTCGGGTCGGCGTCCGCGGCGGACTCGACCCCGCGGGGCTGCACGAGCTCGCGAGCGCGGCGCGTCGGATCGAAGCGCAGCGACGGGTTCGTGTTGTCGGGCGAGTTGGGTTGGATGTTCATGGCGGGCTTGCGTTGGGGTCACGGCCCCCGCGGCTCGGTCCTCATCGGCCGAAGCCGCGCGGAACATGACTTTTTTTCCGGGTGGGGGGGTGGTTCTCGGCCTTGGGCCCGATCGGACCCGCGGCTCGGAGCAGTTCTCGGACGATCCGG
>JBIKYW010000539.1:0-2752 GCA_044355055.1 Planctomycetota bacterium
GCGCAGGGCGCGTGCGACGCACTCGGGGACGAAGAGTTCCACGGGCCCGCCCATCTCGGCGACTTGCCGGACGAGCGTGCTCGAGATGTGGGCGTGCTCGGGCGAAGAAGGCAGGAAGACGGTCTCGAGCTCGCTCGCCATGGCTCGATTGCAGAGCGCCATCTGCGACTCGTACTCGAAGTCGCTCGCATTGCGCAGGCCGCGCACGATCACGTTGGCACCGAGCGCGC
This sequence comes from Planctomycetota bacterium, assembly GCA_044355055.1. Taxonomy (GTDB): domain Bacteria; phylum Planctomycetota; class UBA1135; order UBA1135; genus F1-120-MAGs118. The sequence continues at coordinate 231 of JBIKYW010000539.1, forward strand.
GCGCACCCTCGACGGTGAGTCCGTCGACCTGCGCGATGTTCACGCCCGGGATCGCGGCGGTCACCTCGTGCAGGAGCGCGAGCCGCGTGGCGAGCGGTAGAAGCTCGCGCTTGGCGGAGTTGCTCGCCACGGCGATCGTCACGCGTCCGAAGAGAGCCGCGGCGCGGCTCACGATGTCGATGTGGCCGCGGGTGACCGGGTCGAAGCTGCCTGGAAAGAGCGCGTGGCGCGGGGCGGCGGGGCGGGGCTCGGGCATCGGGTCATCCTAGCAGTCGAGGCGGGGCGGCTTCAGCGGCCGGGCGGCCCCGCGTGCGTGCGGATTTCCGGTTTTGGCCGCGACCGAGCGGCGCGCGCTGCGACGAGAGGGAGATGGCCGGGCGGGAGGCAGTGGACGGGTCGTTGCCGAGGGCGCGGGCGCCGAGCGCTCGAGGCTCGCAGGCGCGGCGCGCGAGCCGCCCGTTGGTGCCGCTCGCGCTCTCCATCCTCGCTGGTGCGTGGCTGGGTGCGGCCTCGAGGCCGGAAGGTTGGATGCTCGCGGCCGCCGTCGCGGCGTGGCTCGGCGCAGCGGCGGCGTTGACCTTCGGCGTCCGTGACGCGGAACCGGCAGAGCTCGCACGAGCGAAAGGCATGGTCACTCTGGGGCTCGTTGCGACGCTCGCCGCGACGCTCTCGGCGCTCGATCCGCGCATGCGACGCGAGACCGACGCGAGCGCCGTGGCCGCGCCGAACCTCGGCGAGCCCCTTGGGCTGTCGCCGCGAAGGCCGCTGTTCGAGGGACGCTGGGAACCCGTGCGAGGCACCGTGCGCGGCGTCCTCGGCCAGTTGGTGTCCGAGCGAGCTCCCGCGGTGTGGATCGAGCTTCCACAGGGCAGCGCGGCGCGCGGGGAACAGCTGCGCATCCGTCCGATCGACGCGCCGCGCCGCGAGGCCCGCGGCCCCGTGGAGCCCCCGCGCGCGCCCTTCGAGCGCGCGGGGCTGGAGCTGTGGTCGGCTCGCGCGGACGAAATCGAGCGCGTAGCATCCGCGGGTCTGTGGCAGCGAGGCACGGGCTGGGTCGCGGGGCTGCGCGGGGAGGTCGCGCGCCGCTGCGAACGCTTCGGCGAAGGGCGACCGCGCGCGCTGGCCCACGCGCTCCTCTACGGCGAAACCGAGCATCTCGATCCTGCCCTCGCCGACACCTTCGCGCACACGGGCATGCGCCACGTGCTCGCGGTGAGCGGCATGCACGTGAGCCTCCTCGCTGCCGTACTTCTCGCGCCGTTTCTGGGCGGAGGACGCAGACAGCGTGCGCTGCTCGTGCTGGTCGTGGGCGTCGGCCTCGGGCTCTTCGCGGCGATCACCGGGGGCAACGCGCCCGTGCGCAGGGCCGCGGTCGCCTTGGCGATCTCGATGGCTGCGCCGCTGTGCGAACGCAAGGGCGGCGCGCCGCGGCGCGTCGACACGCTCTCGCTCTTGGCCCTCGGACTGATCCTGGAGGCCGCGCTCGACCTCCGCGCGCTGTTCAGCGTGTCGCTGTTGCTCTCGTACCTCGCGACCTTGGGCCTCGTGCTGCTGACGCGTCCGCTGTCGCGGGCACTCGACGTCGTTCCCGCGCCGGTCGAGCTCGGCCCCACGAGCGCCAAGAAGGCCCTGCACACGGCGCTCGTGCGCTCGCTCCGCGCGGGCATCGCAGCGTCGCTCGCGGCCGTGGCCGTGACGCTCCCACTCTGCTGGAGCACCTTCGGGGAGTGGGCGCCGATCGGCGCGCTCGTGACCGCCCTGACGACGCCCTTGGTCGCGTGGCTCCTCGTCGTGGGCTGGCTCGGCGTGCTCGCTCCAGCCTTCGTCCCCGCTGAAGCGTTCGACACTGCCGCCCACGCCTTCGTCCGGCTCCTCGAGCTCGCGGATCAGACTCCGTGGACCCCGTGCGTCCTCCCTCCGCGTCCGCTCGTGCTGCTCGGACTCGCGACCGCGCTGTGCGTGGGCGGAGCGCTGCGCGCGGGGCTCGCGTCGCGCGCCCTTCGACTTGGGCTCGCGCTGTGGGCCGTTCTGCTCGTGCCTTGGAGCCTGAGACCGAGAGGCTGGCGCCTCGACTTGCTCGATGTCGGTCACGGCACCTGCGCGGTGCTGAGGGGGCCCACGGGTCCGACGTGGATCTTCGACGCAGGCTCGCGCGATCGAGCGCGCGTCGGTTCCGCCGCGCTCGGACCGCTGCTCGCCGCGGAGGAGACCGCGAGAGTCGCCGTGGTCCTCTCCCACTCCGACGCAGACCACTCGGAGGCGCTCGCCTGGTTGTGCGACCGCTACACGCCGGAGCGCTGGCTGGGCGCGCAGCCCGCCCCGGCTCGCGGTCGCGCGGTCGCGCCCGAAGCGGGACTCGATCTCTCGGGAGCAGCCAGCGGACTGCGCTTTCCGAGCGACGTCGCGGGCGACTGGAGCCTGCTGCGCGGACTGGAGCGGGCCGACAACGAGGGCTCGCGAACGCTGCTCGCGGACTTGGGGACTGCGCGCATCGTCCTACACGGCGACGCCGTGGAAGACGG
>JBIKYW010000540.1:0-2749 GCA_044355055.1 Planctomycetota bacterium
GTCGGCCGTTATCAATGAGGGCGTCGACCGCCTCCTGGAGCATGCGCTTCTCGTTGCGCACGATGATCTCAGGGGCGCCGAGCTCGATGAGGCGCTTCAGTCGGTTGTTGCGGTTGATCACGCGGCGATAGAGGTCGTTCAAGTCTGACGTTGCAAAACGTCCACCATCCAACTGCACCATCGGGCGCAGGTCGGGCGGGATGACCGGGATGACGTCGAGCACCATGTGCTCGGCGTTTTGCCCGCTGTCACGCAGCATCTCGACGGTCTTGAGCCGCTTGATGATGTCCTTCATGCGCTGCTTGGAGCGCGTGGACAAAAGCTCTTCGCGCAGCTCACCCGAGAGCTTGTTGAGATCGAGCTTGCGCAGGATCTTCTTCACCGCCTCGGCGCCCATGTCGGCGTCGAACTCCGAGCCGTACTTCGCCTTGTGCTGGCGGTATTCCTCTTCGGTGAGCAGCTGGAACTCCGAGAGCGGCGTGTCACCGGTGTCGATGACGACGTAGTCCTGGAAGTACACCACGCGCTCCAAGTGCGAGGTCTGGATCCCGAGCAGGGTGCCGAGGCGACTCGGCATGGCCTTGAAGAACCAGATGTGCGCGACGGGAGCGGCGAGGTTGATGTGCCCCATGCGCTTCCGGCGCACGCGGCTGTGCGTGATCATCACGCCGCACTTGTCGCAGACGATGCCCTTGTGCTTGATGCCCTTGTACTTGCCGCAGAAGCACTCCCAGTCCTTCTCAGGTCCGAAAATGCGTTCGCAGAAGAGGCCGTCGCGCTCGGGGCGGTACGTGCGGTAGTTGATCGTCTCCGGCTTCTTGACCTCGCCGTAGGACCAAGAACGGATGTCCTCCGGCGAAGCGAGATTGATCGTGACGCTGCCGTAGTCGTTGATGCGATGGGTGATCGTTTCGACCATGGTTCGACCTGCCTTCGCGCCTAGAGGCTCGCCTTTTTGTGGAGCTGGATGTTGAGGCCCAGACCCTTGATTTCGTTGCAGAGAACCTCGAACGAGACCGGAGTCCCGGGCTCGAGGATGTTGAGGCCCTTCACCATCGATTCGTAGATCTTGGTGCGGCCTTCGACGTCGTCGGACTTGACCGTCAGCTGCTCTTGGAGGATGTGCGCGGCGCCGTACGCCTCGAGCGCCCACACTTCCATCTCGCCGAAGCGCTGTCCGCCGAAGCGTGCCTTGCCACCGAGCGGCTGCTGGGTGATCAGGCTGTAGGGACCCGTCGCGCGGGCGTGCACCTTCTCGTCGACCAAGTGGTGCAGCTTCAGCATGTACATCACGCCGACCGTGACGGTCTGCTCGAAGGCCTGACCGGTGCGGCCGTCGTACAGCGTGAACTTGCCCGTCTTCGGGAGACCGGCCTTTTCGAGTTGCTCTTCGATCTCCTTCTCGCTCGCACCGTCGAACGGCGGCGAGCTGAAGCGGGCGCCGAGCTTGAGCGCGGCGAGACCGAGGTGCGTCTCGAGGATCTGACCGACGTTCATGCGGCTGGGCACGCCCAGCGGGTTGAGCACGATGTCGACCGGCGTGCCGTCTTCGAGATACGGCATGTCTTCGAGGCGCATCACCTTGCTGATGACGCCCTTGTTGCCGTGTCGACCGGCCATCTTGTCGCCGACCGAGAGGTTGCGCTTCGTTGCGACGTAGACCTTGACCATCTCGAGCACGCCCGTCGGCAGCTCGTCGCCGCGCGAGAGGCGGTTGACGATCTTGTTCTTCTCCGCCTCGCGGCCTTCGATCTTCGACTGGAACTCTTGGATCGCGGCCTGGCTCTTGCGCTTCGCGCCATCTTCCGCGCAGTCCTCGGCCGCCGCCACGCAGAGCAGGCGCACGCGGCGCAGCTCGTCGTAGGTCGCCGTGTCGTCGAACTGCACGGCCTTGCCGGTCAGGTCATCGATGACCTCGCCGCCGAGCGCCGCCTTCACGTCGCGCAACATGGCCGCCGTGTAGTCGCGCAGCGCGCGGAGGAAGTCCTTCTCAGCGTCGCGGATCTGCGCCAGCGCCTTGGTGCGCTCGGCGTCGGTCAGGTTGACGCGGCGCGAGAACTTCTGCGCGCCGATCACGACGCCGCGCGTGCCCGGAGGCATCGTCAGCGACGCGTTCTTCACGTCGACGCCGGCCTTGCCGAAGATCGCGTGCAGGAGCTTCTCTTCGGGAGTGAGCTCGCTCTTCGACTTCGGTGCGACCTTGCCGACGAGGATGTCGCCCGCCTCGACGAAGGTGCCGATGCGCACGATGCCCGCCTCGTCGAGGCTGCCGAGCGCCTTCTCGCCGACGTTGGGGATGTCGCGCGTGGTCTCGCGGACCTCGACGTCGTACTCCTCGATGTGAATCGAGGTGAAGGTGTCCTCGCGGACGAGGCGCTCGCTCACGAGGATCGCGTCCTCGTAGTTGAAGCCGTCCCAGGTCATGAACGCGACCAAGAGGTTCTTGCCGAGCGAGAGCTCGCCTTGGCTCGTCGACGCGCCGTCGGCGAGCAGCTGGCCCTTCTCGATCTTCTGGCCTTCGACGACGCGCGGCTTGTGGTTCTGCGCCGTGCGCTCGTTGAGGCCGCGGTACTTCGTGAGGCGGTACTCCTCCTCGTCGATCACGATGCGCTGGCTGTCGACGAACTTGACCGTGCCAGCCTTCTCGGCGAACAACGGCAGGTTCGAGTTGCGCGCCACGGTGACCTCGAGACCCGTGCCGACGAGCGGCGGCTCGCTGACGAGCAGCGGCACCGCTTGGCGTTGCATG
>JBIKYW010000541.1:0-2748 GCA_044355055.1 Planctomycetota bacterium
TATAGGGGGAGAGTCCCACTTTGGGGGAATCGAACGCCTGCGTCAGGGTGGCTTCCTGCGGATCCAGATTCCCGTCCCACGGCGCCGATGGGGACGGTTTGCCGCCGCTCGAAAGGCCTCTAGTTGCGGGCGCAGGCTCCGCTCCAGCACTCGGGAGCTCGCGCGAGCCAGATCGCGCGCTCAGGCGAGGGCCCGCCCCGAAATCGAGCGCTAGCGCGACCCGATCCAGCGCTCGATCACGACGCCGAGGGCAAACAGGCCGCCGCCGAGAAACAGCCCCTGAAACTCGTAGGCCATGGACTCGAGCCCGCGGCCCTCAAAGCCCGCGCTCATCGAGACGAACACTCCGACGAGCACGATCACCATGCCGACGCCTTCGAGGACCTTGGCCAACCACCAGAGCTTGTCCTTGCTCACCGCGCCCTCCCGCCCGGCACCAAGGCCAATTGGCGCAGCGCCGCCTCCGCGATGCGCTCAGGCGTGAGCGACGACGTGTCGGCATCGGGCTTATACGAGCAGTAGTCCGGAGCCGTGCTCACGACCTTCTCGCCCTGCCCGTAGAGCTCGATCTCCGCGGCCGAGGTCGGTGCGAAGAAGCTCACGATCCGCACGCCGCGCGCGAGGCCCACGTGCAGGGCGAGGCTGTCGCTGGTGATGAGCACGTCGCACAGCCCCACGCGCGCCGCGAAGTCGAGCAGCGCGTTGTCCACGCCCGCGTCCACGAGCCGCACGCGCCCCGCGCAGCTTCGCACGATCTCGGCGTTGCGGTCGCGCTCGTCCGCGCCGCCGAACAAGACAAAGGTCACGCCGCCGCCGCGGGCTGCGTGGATCCGCTCCGCGAGCTCCACCGTGCGCTCCACGGACAGCGTCTTCGAGCGCCAGCGGCCACCCGCGCCGGTGTTGAGGCCCACGACGGGGTCCTGTTCAGCGAGGGCGGAGCGCTCCGCGAAGGCCCGCGCGGCCTCCATGTGCCGGGGCTCGACGTGCAGCTCGGGCTTGCCCATCGAGAGCCCGAGCATGCTGGTCAGGATCTCGGGGTGGCTGCGGCGGTTCTCGATCTTCTTGCGGTCCGCGACCGCCTTGCCGTGGATCGAGAGCAGCCCCATGTCGAACCAGGGGCCGACATCGAGCGTGTACGCACGGCGACCTTGAGCGTCGAGGTAGGCGCCGGACAGACGCTCGCTCGGGAGGGCGGAGGCGAGCGCGCAGAGCGGCTCCTCGTCGTCGAGCGAGATGAGCCACGACCAGCGGGTCGCCGCGAGCCGCGTGCGCACTGCGGCGCAGCTCGCCTCGGCGCGGGCATCGAGCGCAACGACCTCGGCAATTCCGGGGTGCAGACGCACGAGGTCGACCGCGCCGGGCGCCGTCACCCACGTGATGCGCGCGTCGGGGTGCAGCGAGCGCAGTCCGGGCACGAGAGCGGTCGTCCGTACCACGTCGCCGAGAGCACCCGTCTTGAGGATCAGGATGGGGAACAAGCCGGAGCGTTGTAGTCTCCGCGCGAGGGCAAGGCAAACGGGCGCGCGACTCCGAATGCGGCTCAGCCGCCCGCGAGAACGACGAGCAAGGTCAGCTCGTCGTCGGCGCGAACGAGCGCGTCGTGCGAGAGCGCAACGCCTTCACGAAAGATCGCGGGACGCGCCGAGACCCAGCGCGGTTCGGAGCGGCCGAGCGCGGCGAGCACCTCGCCAGCAGTCGCAGGCAGCTCGAGCTCGAGCTCGAGCGTACGCAGCTCCCCGCCGCGCGCGCGCAGCGTCACGCACCCGCGTCGACGCGGCTCGCGGAGCGGCTCGACGGGACGGAGTTCGGTCACAGCGAGCTCGCACCGCCACGGACGCAGGGCTTCGAGCGCCTCGCACCGCTCCGCCGTGACCCGCCCCGAGTGCGGGTCGAGCCCGCGCACGGAGGCGTACTCCGCCCACGCTTCGCCGATCCGCGCGCGGCCGGCGGGCCACGAAGGCTCGTCCGAGCCGGGCAACGCGCCGTAGCGCTCGTTGAGCCTGCGTTGCAGCACCGAGAGGGCTCCGCCCGCGTCGAGCAAGCTCAGCTCGCTCCCCGCGAAGTTGTCCGCCGCGAGCTCGCGCGAGAGCTCCTCTGGTGTGAAGAGCCCGTCCGCGAGCAACGCCGCGCCCGAGAAGGCGCAGAAGCCGAGCATGTCGAGCGCGTTGGCCCAGTCTTCGTGCCATGCGACGAGACGCCCCTTGCCCTCGGGCGAGCTCGGATCCGCAGCCTGCGCGGGAAGTGCGATTCCGGTGCTCGCACGGAACGCCGCGAGGTCGGCGCCGTCGACCGCGAGAAAGGGAAAGGTCCGCATCGGGTCGCCGCCGCGCGACGACACGCACTGCCCAAGGAGCGAGGCGACGCTTCCATCGGGCCGCACCGCAGCGCCCTTGGCGCTCGGAGTCTCCAGCCCGAGCTCGCGTGCGAGCGCGACCGAGCCGCGCGCGAGACGATCTCCTTCGCCGCTTCCTGTGCAGAGTTCCCGCACCAGCGCCTGCGCGTGCGCGAGATCGCGCGGACCGACGAGGGCCAGAGTCGCTCCGAGTTCCTTCGCGTCGAGTCCGAGCTCGTCGCACGTGCGCAGCAGCTCGAGCGCGTCGTCGAGGTCCGAGAAGCGCAGAGCCGCCGCGAGCGCGTGACTCGCGCCGAAGCGCGCGGACTGCGCCGCGCCGCGCCGCGTGTCGAACTCCCATCCGCAGGGCGTCGGACACCCGCGACAGCCGTGGCGTCCGGCGCGCGCGACGCGGG
>JBIKYW010000542.1:0-2745 GCA_044355055.1 Planctomycetota bacterium
GCCCTGCGCCCCTGTGGCGCGTCCACTCCCTTCAAGCGCAGCAGGAAGTCGAGCATCTGCGCGCCGCTGAGAGACGGATAAAAGCCGAAGTCCTGCGGCAGATAGCCGAGTCGACTCCACACCGCGCGCGGGTCGTTGACGATGTCGACCCCGTCGAGCGTGACCGTGCCGCCCGTGGGTTCGAGCAGCCCAGCGAGGATGTTCATCAGCGTCGACTTGCCGGCGCCGTTTGGTCCAAGCAGGCCGAACAGTCCCTCAGGGATCTCGAGCGAGATGCCCTTCAGGGCTGCCACGGGGCCGGGGTAGATCTTGACGAGATCGTGAATGCGGAGCATGGGTCACCTTCGGGAGCCGAAGCGCACGGAACGACAGACTTAGCGCCTGCGGCAGTACGAGCAGCTGCCGAAGCGCGGAGTCCAGTCCATGCGTGAGGCGTGAGACTCTCGCTACAGATTGCAGTGAGCGGCGTTACAAGGCGATTGGTGCCTTCGAGCGCAACGTAAGAGCCCTGCAACGCCACGACTCCGTCGCTGCAACAGCGACCCTCTACAAGGAGTCGTCGCCGAGAAGGTCGCAGCTACCCTTTGAGATCACGCGGCGGATGGAGTGATTCGACGACCGACACGCGTGCCCCCCGCCGTCGGCGCACATCGCACTCAGCGCTTGACGCCGGCCTTCTCGAAGCGCACCCAGAGCGTGTGCGCGTAGAGGTTGAGGTAGCGCGCGCGCACGGGATAGCGCAGCCGGCGCAGCATCCGCAGCGCTGGGAAACGCGGCTTCTCGCAGACGCGCACCTCCTGCACGACGAGTCCGTGGAGCTGGGCCTGTGCCTCGCAGAACGCGAGCCCCTCGGTGAGCGAGAAGAACCACTTGTGGCGATCCTTCGGACGTTCGGCGGGCAATCCGTAGTGACCGATCGCCCCCTTGCCGCGCGCCAGCGGCCTGCGGGCCGCGGCCCAGCAGTTGGGGATCGAGATGATCAGCTGACCACGCGAGACACGGACCAACTCCGCGAAGGTGCGGTGGAGGTTGTCGAGGTGCTCGAGTACCTCCGAGCACACCACGACGTCGAACTGCCCGTCGTCGAACGGGAGACGTTCGGTGCGATCGAGGTCGATAGAGAGGTCCGGGCTGCCGCCAAAGTCGATGCCGAAGTAGTCGACGTCGGGGACGAGCTTCTTGAGGTGCCGCACGTCACAGCCGACGTCGAGCACGCGCCCCCGAAGTTCGCCGCGGAAAACGCGCGCAAGGTAGCGCATGCGATCTTCGCGCTCGGGGAACTGGGCCAGATCGGTGTGGGCCTGCTCGATCAACGGACGGCTCATGTCGCGGGGGAGTATGGCGAGTCCGCGGGAGTCGCGCCAGCGCCCCGCTCAGTCGAGCTGCCCGCTGCGCTCGAGATAGCGCCGAACCACCAACAGCTCGAGTATGTCTTCGCCCTCCGCGTCCTCGAACTGCGCGCACCACTGGTGGGCCCGAACGAGCATTCTCTCGGCCGCCGCTCGGTCGCGCGACCAGCGCGCGATGCACTCCTCGAGATCTTCGAAGTCATCGCGCAGCTCGATGTAGTGCACACCGGGCTCCAAGCGCCCCTCCATGAACCACGTCTCCTTCGTCGGCCGCGGCATGAGACACAGCGAGTTCGAGCTCAGGATCCACTTGAGGTTGGTCGCGACGTCGTTTCCTTCGAGCGACACGATGAAGCGGTGCTGCAGTTGTTCGCCGATCGAGAGTCGCGGACGAACGGTCGCGGGCTCGGCGTAACCACCGCGCGTGGCGCCCGCATCGCAGCACGCATGACCTTGCCACCGAGCCAAGAATCGTGCGCGGTTGGGCCTGTTCACGATCCCGCGCCAGACGGCGGTCGGCCGCTTGTCCGCCCACGCGGTTCGATCGCTCGCGCGCACGAAGTGGCGGATGCGGTTGAGCTTCAACAGCACGGAGTGGCCCGACGTCTCGTCTACGCGACGTGCCTTGACGAAGGTGGGGCGCTCCGGCGGCTCGGTCTGATCACCGAACCGACAATCGAAGCGCGACATCGGATCGACACGTCGCAGCGGCCGAGCGAGGTCGAACGCGTAATTGCGCCGATCCGCGAACAAGCGCGGGTTCAGCTGCACGGCGTCGGCGCCAACTTCGAAACATTCAGGAAGGCGCGCGTAGTAGTCGAGGCGCGCACTCCACTCCGGACGCAGAGGTGAACCCGCGAGCGCGAGCAAGCGCCGCCCCTCGCGCCGATGCCACCAGCCGGGCAGGGACGCGAGCCAGAGGTTCTTCAGGTAGTACCCGAGCCGAGAGTTCTTGTGACGGCGATCGGTGAGCAGGGACAGCATGGGAACAACGCAGCGAAGGGCAAGCTCCCCGCTGCGCGGAAGAGCGTAATGACGGCGACCACTCGCAGCGAGAGCCCCGCGCGCAAAGCTAGGTCGAGGCCCCCCCCAAGCGGGCGCTGAGCTTGGCCGCGTACTCGTCGTGGACTGGCCCGAAACCGCGGCGCTCGCGGAGCATGGAGAGCCGCAGCGCGGCGATCGCCCGTTCGCGCCGAAGGGTCTCGCAACGCCCTTCTTCCTCGCATGCGGCGAGCAGATCGTCGATGCGCAAGAGGCTCTGGCGTAGCTCGAGCTCCTCGGGCAGCACTCCGGCGCTCTTCAGCAAGATGTACCCGCCCCGCAGGTCATCGGGCACGCGCGAGAGGTCCTCGAGTTCGAGGGGCTGCCCCGTGCCCGGCAGATTGCGAAACAGCCC
>JBIKYW010000094.1:0-9198 GCA_044355055.1 Planctomycetota bacterium
CACGCGAGTAGCCGTGCGCAGGATTCCCGCGCAGCGCGACGAAGCGACCGCTCGCGTCCCTTTCCACGAGCATGCCACACGCTTCCGCGCAGTCGAGCGGGCAGGTGACCGGCGTGACCGTCATCGTGCGCATAGCCTAGCAGCGGCCGTCCACGCGTGCCGAAGTACGGAGTTGAAGCTAATCTCCCGCGCGTGTCCCGCCTCCGCATCGGCTTCGACGTTTCTCCGCTGCACGTGCCGCACCCCCCGGGCGTCGTGCGCGCGACGCGCGGACTCGTCGAGGCGCTCGAACGTCGCGCGATCCTCGACGTCGTGCGCCTCGTGCCCGAGGGAAATCTCCGCTCGTGGCGCCAGCGCGATCTTCCGCGCAGCGTGGCGCGGTTGGAACTGCGCGGCATTCACTCGCCCGTCTCGGCGTTCCCGCTTCGCGGGCCCGGCCTGCGCGTGCAGACGATCCACGAGCTGCCGTGGCGGCATGGCGTGAAGGAGAACGCCGACTGGAAACACCGTGCTTGGGCCGCGCTCGGTCCCGTGCGCGCGGACGGTGTGCTCTGCCCGAGCGAGCATGTCGCGCGCGACCTCCGCGCACGTTGGCTGCCGGGTGCGAGCAGGATCCGCGTCGCGCCGTGGGGCGTCGGCGCACCGTTTTCCGATCTGCCCGAGCCGGGCAGCGTCGACGAGGTCGTGCTCGGCAAGTACCGCCTCGGGCAAGATCCGATCGTGCTGTGCGTCGGTGCCGTGCGCGAGAAGAAGAACTTGGCGGGCGTGCTGCGCGGCCTCGCAGAAGTGCGCAAGCGCAACGGCCCACGGATCCAGCTAGTCGTGACCGGAGCGCCCACACCCGATCTGCGTCGCGACCTCGGGCTCGTGTCGCAGCTCGGACTTTCGCGCTTCGTCTCGACGCCCGGCGAGCTGCCCGAGCACGACCTCGCAGCGCTGTACCGTCTCGCGAGCGCGGTGGCCGTGCTCTCCCACTCCGAGGGTTTCGCGTTCCCCGCGCTCGAAGCCCTCGCGAGCGGCACCCCCGCCGTGGTCTCGCGCGACAGCGCGCAGGCCGAGCTCGCGGGCAGCGCAGGTGTCGTCGTCGATCCCGCGGATGCGGCAAGCGTGGCCGACGGACTCACGCGCGCGGTGCTCGAGCGCGAGTCGCTGCGTTTCGACGCGCTCGAGCGCGCGACCGCCTTCACGTGGGATGCCTGTGCCGAGCGCGTCGAGACACTCTGGCAGGACTTGGCATGAGCGCGCCCCGCGTGCTCGTCTGCGGCACCGTCTTTGCGCAGGGTCTCGGCGGCGTCCAGCGCCACAATCGCGAGCTGCTCCCACGCGCCGCGCAACTCCTCGAAGCACGCGGGGGCGAACTCGCCGTGCTGCTCGGTCGCGACGGCCTCGACTTCGAGCTGCCTGCGACAGTTCGACGGATCGAGAGCGATGTCCCATCCGCGCCGGCGCTCAAGCGCTTCTGGTCCGAGAGCACCGCGCTGCGCACGGCGACGGAGCACGGGGAGCGCTACGACCTCGTCCACACAGCGCACCTTCCGACGCCCCACCGATTGAGTGTGCCGTTCACGCTCGTCCTGCATGACCTGAAGAGCGTCGCAAGCCCCTTTTCAACCATGGCGAGGAGACTCGCGGGGCACGTTGTGATCGAGGACGCCGTTCGCCGCGCCGCCCATGTGTTCTTCGTGTCGCACGCCCTCGCATCGGAGTGGCGTTCCATTTCGCGCCGCGATTTGACCAACAGCTCCGTCCTGCACAACGGGTCCGACCACCTCTCGCTGGTGCCGAGAGCGCCTGCTTCACCGCCCTTTCTGCTCTTCGTCGGGCGGATCGAACCGCGCAAGGATGTCGAGACGCTCCTACGTGCCCTCGCACTCGCCGCGGACCTGCCGCCGGTGCTGCTCGCGGGCGCCGAGCAGGGCCAGCACGGCAAGCGTCTGCGAGCCATCGTGGCGGAGCTGCACTTGGAAGAGCGCGTGCAGTTCATCGGACCGCAGTCGGACGACGCCCTCGCGCAGCTGTACTCGACGTGCGCCGCCGTCGTGCTGCCGTCGCTCCGAGAGGGCTTCGATCTGCCGCTCGTCGAAGCGCTGCGCGCAAGAGCACCAGTGATCGCGAGCGACCTCGCTGTGCACCGCGAGCTCGCTGCCGATCACGCTCGGTACTTCACGCCGTGCAATCCACGACGACTCGTCGAAGCCTATCGCGCGCTCGATGCGAGCAGCGCCGAGCCTCCTGCACTCCCCTCTTGGGACAAAGCAGCCGAGCAGCTCGTCGCTCGTTGGTGCGAACTTCACGCTGCGCGCCGTTGAGCGCGCGCGGCGCGCGTCACTCGTCGCTCGACTCAGCGGGAGCTTCGCTGTCGCCGCCGCCGACGCGCGACTTGAACCACGAAGCGCCGGAGAATGCGAACCACGCGAGCCCGGCGGCAAACGCGAGCGCCGCGACGACGATCAGAAACTTCGTGAAACCGCCGACCTGCGCGAGATCAGCATTCGCGAGTCCGCCGCGCCCCTCGACCTTCGAGTACTGCAGGATGCGCTCGCCCGAGCGTTCCTTGTTGCGGTTGATCGTCGCACCGGCACCGGCGGGCGCGGGGCCGAACCCCGTGTCGATCGGCGCCGTGCGCACGGGCGCGGGGCTCGGAACCGGAGCCGGGGCGCGTACCTCGACGCGAGGCTCGCTGCGCTGCGGAGCCGGCTCGAAGCGGGGCGCCGGCCGCGGCGGCGCAGCGCTGGCGGGCTCATCGTCGCCCTCGAGGCGAATCTCGTCGTCGTCCGCGGCGGCCCCCGGAGCGGACCTCGGAGCTTGCGGCGGTACGGCGACGCTCGGACGTACTTCGCTCGCTGCCTCGTGTACGTCCGCACGGAAGCGCAACTCGATCTCACCGAGCTTGAACTCGCAGCCGTCGGTGAGCGCGAGGCGCTTGGTGCGTGCGCCCTGCGACGTGATGCCATTGGTCGAGCCGTCGTCGACGACGCTCCATGCGCCGTTTTCGCACTCGAAGTGCGCGTGGCGGCGCGAGATCGAGGCGTGCTTGAGCGTGATCGGAGTCTCGGCGGTGCGGCCGACGCTGTCGCCCGCCTGCACCGCCACCGACTTGCCGAGCTCCGGGCCCGAGAGGACGTACAACTTCGCCATCACTTCGACTCCCCTGCGCTCTCCCACTCCGCGGCGAGGCGCTCGAACTTGCGCTGAAACTCCGCGGCGCTCACGCGGCCCTTGAACGCGACGCGGCCCGCGATCTCGAGCACGGGGATCGAGCGCCCGTGGCGGGCCTCCAGCGCGGGATCGGTGCGCACGTTCACTTCGCGCAGCTCGTAGCGACGCGACACGCTCGCACGCGCGAGCTCCGCCTTGAGCTCGTCGCACAGACCGCACCCCGGTGCCGTGTAGAGCACCATGGGCACGGGACGTCGGCGCAGTGAGCGGAGAAAGGCGAACACGCTCGAGCAGGATAGCGCAGCCATGCGCCGCCTTCCCACCGCGCGCTCTCCGCGCCACACTCTGCGCATGTCGAGCGCCGTCCGTCCGCCTCTGGTCGAGATCCGCGGGCTCGTCCGCAGCTATCGCCACGGGTTCCTCGGGCGGCCGCGACGCGTGCTGCACGGGCTCGACCTCACGATCGGCGTCGGCGAGTTCGTCGGTCTCGTCGGACCCAACGGCTCGGGCAAGAGCACGCTGCTGCGCGTGATCGCGGCGGTGGACGAAGCGGACGAGGGCAGCGTGCGCGTGGTCGGACACGATCCCGATTCAGGCGAGGCGCGCGATGCCACGGGTTTCTGCCCCGAGGACTCGCCGTATCCGCCGGAAGTGAAGGCTCGCGCGGTGCTCCAAATGCTCGGCTCGCTCCGCGGGATGAGCGGTGCATCCCTCTCGAAGCGTTGTGACGAGCTCCTCGAGCGCGTGGAGCTCACCCATGCCGCGAACGAAAGGCTCGGGACCTATTCGCGCGGCATGCTGCGACGCCTGTGCATCGCAGCGGCGCTCGTGCATCGGCCAAAGCTCGTCCTGCTCGACGAGCCGACCGCCGGCCTCGACGCGCCGGGCTTCGCCGCGATCGAGTCGCTGCTCGACGAGGTGCGCGCGGACGGCGCGAGCGTCGTGATGTCGTCGCACCTCCTCGGCGACTTGCACCAGCGCTGCGATCGCATCGTCGCGCTCGTCGAAGGCCGCGTGATCGCGCAAGGCGCGGCACAAGAACTGTGCGCGGCGCTCGGCCCGCGAGCGCGGCTCGAGCTCGCCTTCGAAGGTCTCGACGCAGCGACGCTCGCCGAGCTGCAGCGGGTCGCCGAGAGCCGCGGTGCGCGCTACTGCGGCCTCCAGCCTGCACAGTCGAACTTGGTCGAGCTCTACCGTCGCGCCGGACCTCCGCCCGCTCCATGAACGCCGCGATCGCACAGCTCGCGCTGCGGCGCATCGCGCCGCTGTGGCTCGCGCTGAGCGTCGCCGCGATCCTCGTCGCGACGGCGCTTTTTTCTCGCGCGGAAACGAGCGAATCTGCGGCCCTCGCGCGACAAGGCGTCTGGTCGCTGACGGCGATCCTCGCGAGCGCGCTGCTCGCATTTCGCTCGGCGTCCGCAGCGGCGAAGCTCTCCCGCGCGGAGTACGACTTCGCCGGCGCGACGCCGATGTCCCGCGTCGGCTGGTTCTTCTCATGCTGGAGCGGAGCGCTCGCGGCATCGCTCGGCGCGTTGCTGCTCGCGGCTCCCTGCGGCGAGCTCGCCGCGCGCTTCGACGTACCGACCGCGCGCGAAGTCGGCCTCGCGTCGACGCCCGAGCACGGCGTCCTCGACGGCCGCGAGCCGCTTCGCTGGAGCGTCGACGCGCGCGCCGGCGAGACTCTTCGCTTGCCGCTCACGTTTCTAGCGATCGAACCGACCGCGGAGCTCCGCTGGGAAGCCGTGCGCGGCGAGCAGCGCTCCCAGACACTCTGCACGCTGTCCCGCCCGATGGCGCTCGAGCTCGCGGCGCCCGCGGGCGAGGGGCTTGTCGAGTTGACGCTCGCCCGCACCGCCGGTGGCGCCATCGCGCTGCTCACTGGCGAGCGCATGCAGCGGCTCGTTCCCGCGGGCTCCGCACGCGAGAGCGCGTTCGTCCTCGGAGCGCATGCATTCCTCGCGTGGGCTGCGTTCACCGCGCTCGCGCTCGGCCTCGCCACTTGGATCGGGCCGGGACTCGCGGCGACGCTTGCGCTCGCCTTGCAACTCGCGGGCTGGCTCGTCGGCGATGCCTTCGCAACGGATGCGACAACCCTCGGCGCACTCCTGCGAGCGCTCGAAGTCGCGGGACACGGCATCGTCCCCGCGTGGCCGCCTCTCGGCGCTTGGATGCATGCGGCGCTCTGCGTGAGCCTCGGCTCGCTCGCGTTCGTGCGCGGCTTCGGAAGGCGTTGCGGAGGACTGCGGTGAGAGCCCCCGCCCGCACGTTTTTTTGGGGCTCGGTCCTCGTCGCCTGCGGGATCGCAGCCTTCGTGACGCGCGAGCCCGCACCGCCCGGCTCCTCGCTCACCATGCGCCTCGCGGGCCCGCTCGCCGGACCGCTCGCCGCGGCCCAGTGGGTGCGCGTCGACCTCGCGATCCGCGCGGGGCGCACCGAGCTCGCGCTCGCGCGGGCGGAGACGGCGTTCGAGCTCAACCCGACCTCGACCTCGGGCTGGTACTTCCTCTCGCGTCACCTAGGGCTCGACCTCGCCTCGCCGGAGCGCGAGCCCGACGCCGAGGTCCGGCGCCGCTGGGTGCGCGCGGCGCTCGCGGTTGCGGCCCGCGGCGAAGCGCGCGCCGAGAACCCCGCCGAGCTCGCCTTCTGGCAGGGGCTCCTGCTGGCGCGGACCGGCGAGGTCGACCCGCAGATCGGCTGGGAAGGCGGCGCCGACGCGCTGTGGACGGAAGCGGCGGAGCACTTCGAGCGCGCCGAGCGGCTCGGGCACCCCGATGGCGCTGCGGCAGCCGCACAGGCACGACGCGTGCGCGACGCACGCTGACACCTCCGCGATTTCCGAGCGATCTCTCAGGCTCGGCCCGTAGGTCTCCCGTCCCGCGCTCGGTAGGATCCTGCGCTCGTGTTCCCGCTGCTCCTCGTCGAAGGCTTGGGTGAGCTCGTCACCAGCTACATCACGCGCTTCAACTACGCGGGGGCCTTCGTCGTGCTGCTCCTCTGCGGCATCGGCCTACCGCTGCCCGAGGAGGTCACGCTCGTCGCCTGCGGGTACCTGATGCACGAAGGCGTGGTCGAGTTCCTGCCGGTGACCCTCGTGTGCAGCGCCGCGATCCTGATCGGCGACTCGATCCCCTTCTGGTTCGGCCGCATCTACGGCATGCGGGCCCTCCAAGGGCGCTTCGTGCGCCGAGTTCTTCACCCCGAGCGCTTCGCCCGGCTGGAGGAGAAGTTCCAAAGCCACGGCCTGTGGGCGACCTTCCTCCTGCGCTTCGCCCCGGGCGCCCGCATCGCTGGCTACTTCCTCGTCGGCACGATGAAGATGAGCTACGGGCGCTTCCTCGTGATCGACGGCCTCGGGGTGCTGATCAGCGTGCCGTCGTCGATCTGGGCGGCGAGCTACGCCGCCGGGAAGCTGGCGGAGGGCGGCCACTCTGGGATCGTGAAGCTCGCCATCCTGATCGCGGTCGTGGTCGCGCTGGCGCTCGCCGGCCGCTACCTGCGCAAGCGCCAGCCGCCCCCGCCGCCTCCGGACCCTGCCCAAGAGCCCGAGGCCTAGGTCTGAGCCGCCGGGGCGGAGGAGCCCGTCCATAACTTGGACGAGGTACCCCCGCCGCACGCTGACATTGACCGGCGGTAGGCCGACCGTAGACTCCTGGCCCAAAAGCGTCGGCGAGAGGCCGCGGCAAGTTCCCCCATGGGGAAGTCCCACCGCGGTCTGCTGACGTTCCCCGATCCCACGCTCCCCGGCAGGGCCAACCGCCCGGCCGTCCTCACTCCCCAAGCCCCCGATCCCCGGATGGACAACCTTCAGTTCCTCTACGTGTCCGGCGGCTGCGCGCTGCTGGCGCTCGGCTTCGCCTTCTTCATGTTCAGCCAGATCATGAAGAAGGACCCTGGCGACCAGAAGATGCAGGAGATCTCGCGCCGCGTGCAGATGGGCGCCAAGGCCTTCCTCGCTGCCGAGTACAAGTGGCTGGCGGTGTTCGTGCTCATCGTCGCGGCCGTGATGGCCTTCGCCGGTGAAGCCGCGAACCTCGGCCCCAAGGCGGCCATCGCCTTCGTGTGCGGCGCGAGCGCCTCGGCTCTTGCGGGCTACTTCGGCATGTACACCTCGACCCGCGCGGCCGTGCGCACGACGCAGGCGGCCCGCACGAGCCTCGGCGAAGCTCTCGGCGTGGCCTTCGGCTCGGGCTCGGTGATGGGCATGACGGTCGTCGGCCTCGCGCTCGCGGGCCTGTGCATCTTCACCTACGTCTACACCTCGGGCCTGACCGCCATCGACGAAGGTGCTCTCAACGCTGTGCTCGGCTTCAGCTTCGGTGCGAGCTCGATCGCGCTCTTCGCGCGCGTCGGCGGCGGCATCTACACCAAGGCGGCGGACGTCGGCGGCGACCTCGTCGGCAAGATCGAGGCGGGCATCCCCGAAGACGACCCGCGCAACCCCGCCGTGATCGCCGACAACGTCGGTGACAACGTCGGCGACGTGGCGGGCATGGGCGCCGACCTGTTCGAGTCCTATGCGGGCTCGATCGTGGCGGCCATGTCGATCGGCTACTTCACGTACCAGAAGGACCCGGCAATGCCCTCGATGGTCGTGCTCCCGCTCGCCGTCTCGGCACTCGGCATTCTGGCCTCGATCATCGGCTCGTTCGCGGTCAAGGCCAAGGACGAGAGCCAACTGCAAAGCGCGCTCTTCCGCGGCCTCGTGGTCGCCTCGATCATCACGGCCGCGGCGACTTGGTGGCTGTGCAATGGCGCGCTGGCCCTGCCCGCAGGCATGAGCGGCCTGAACCTCTTCATCGCCATCAACGCCGGCCTCGTCGCGGGCGTGATCATCGGCAAGCTGACCGACTACTACACCTCGGGCAGCTTCAAGCCGGTCCAGAACATCGCCACGCAGTCCCAGACGGGCCCTGCCACCAACATCATCCACGGCCTCGCAACGGGTATGGAGTCGGTCGCGCTGCCGGTGATCTTCATCTGCGCCGCGATCTGGACCTCGTACCACTTCGGCGGCATCTACGGCGTGGCCATGAGCGCGGTGGGCATGCTCTCCACGCTCGGCATCTCGCTCGCGGTCGACGCCTACGGCCCCGTGGCGGACAACGCCGGTGGCCTCGCGGAGATGGCCGGCCTTCCGAAGGAAGTGCGCCACCGCACGGACTCGCTCGACGCCTGCGGCAACACCACCGCCGCCATCGGCAAGGGCTTCGCGATCGGCTCGGCGGCCCTGACGGCCCTCGCACTGTTCAGCGCCTTCTGCACCAGCGCGGGCCAGCTCTCCACCAAGGAAGGCGCCAGCGAGTCGCTCAAGGCCCTCGTTAAGGACGGCGCGCTCACGCTCAACATCAACACCCCGCTCGTCACCATCGGCCTGCTGATCGGCGGCTTCCTGCCGTTCCTCTTCAGCGCCCTCACCATGCGCGCGGTCGGCAACGCCGCGAACAAGATGGTCGAGGAAGTGCGCCGTCAGTTCCGCGAGATCAAGGGCCTGATGGAGGGCAAGGCCGAGCCCGACACCGAGCGCTGCGTCGCCATCGCCACCGAGGGTGCGATCAAGCAGATGGTGGTCCCCGGCGTGATGGCCGTCGCGATCCCGCTGATCGTCGGCAAGGTCATGGGGATCGAGGCGCTCGGCGGCATGCTCGCCGGCTCGCTCGTGAGCTCGGTCATGCTCGCGATCTTCATGTCGAACGCGGGCGGCGCTTGGGACAACGCCAAGAAGTACATCGAGGCCGGCGCCTTCGGTGGCAAGGGCAGCCCGGTCCACAAGGCGGCGGTCGTCGGCGATACGGTCGGTGACCCCTTCAAGGACACCTCGGGCCCGAGCCTCAACATCCTGATCAAGCTGATGACCGTCGTCGGCGTGATCTTCCTGCCCTGGTTCGTCTGAGCGAACCCGAGCTTCCACGTCTGCGCGGGCCCCGCCCGGCCGAGACGGCCGCGGCGGGGCCCGCACGCTTTCGTCCCCCACCTTGGACCGCGCGCGGCGTGGTCCCTAGACTCGCTCTCCTACAGCCCCCAACGCCTACGAGGACCGCC
>JBIKYW010000095.1:0-9186 GCA_044355055.1 Planctomycetota bacterium
GACCTTGAAGTTGTCGAAGGCCTGCTGGCCCCAGCGCAGGAAGAGATAGCGCTCGCGGTTGCGCTCGAACTCGAGCGCGCTGTTCTTCGCCAGCGCGTCGCCCGCCCCGAAGTAGTCCACCTGCACGGAGTGGTCGATGACGAGCTCGAGCGGCACGCCGGGGTTGATCTTCCGCGGGTCGCCGCCGAGCGCGACCATCGCGTCGCGCATCGAGGCCAAGTCGACGACCACCGGCACGCCGGTGAAGTCCTGCAGGAGCACGCGCGAGGGGTTGAACGCGATCTCGCTGTCCGGCTCGGCCTTCGGGTTCCAGCCGAGGATGCCGTGGATCGTGGCCTCGGTGATCTCGCTGCCGTCCTCCTTGCGCAGCAGGTTCTCGAGCAGGATCTTCAGCGAGAACGGGAGCCGAGCGAGCTTGTGGCCCTGCTTCTCCAGCGCCGTGAGCGAGGCGATCTGGTAGGTCTGGCCATCGACGGAAAGCTGAGTCTTGGTGCGGAACGAGTCCTTCACGAGCGCCTCCAAAGCGGGTTTGTGGGGCAGGGAGTGTAGGGCCGCGGAAGGGCTTTTCCATCGGCGCGGCGGGCCGCGGTCCAGCGCTTGAACCGGCGCGCGCCGCGGACGATGCTCGCCCCATGTCCGGGCCCCTCCGCTCCACCGCCCAAGCCGCCGCGACCCACGCGCACGACCCGCGCGCCTCCGCCAGCATCCCGCGTCGCGCGGCCGCGTTCTTCCTCGACGCCCTGATCGTCGCGGTGCTCGCTTGGCTGCTCGACCTCACCTACCTCCGACTCGGCTGGGCTTGGCCGGTCGAGGCCTGGCCCTGGCACCTGCGCGCCCTCGCGACCATCAGCGCCCCCGCCTGGCTCTACGGGGCCCTGTTCGAGGCCGCGCCCGGTGCCGCGACGCTCGGCAAGCGCGCCCTCGGCCTGCGGATCGTGGACACCTACGGCGGGCGCGTGACCGCCGCCCGCGCCTGCGCGCGCGCCTTGCTCAAGCTCATCCCCCTGCTCGTCGCGCAGGCCGCCCTCGCCTACCCCGTGCCCGTGACCGTCTCCGGCACCGCCCCGCTGCCGCGCCTCCTCGTGGGCGCCTACGCCTTGGGCGGCCTCTACGTCGGCGTCGCGATGATGAGCCTGAAGAAGCAGAGCGTGCACGACTGGGCCACCTCCGCCTGCGTGGTCCGCCGCCCGCTCACCTGAACCGACGCGCCTTGCCCCTTGGCAAGCCCCCCGCCGAGCCGCTATTCTCTCCGCCCTTCGCGTGGGGGCTTAGCTCAGTTGGTAGAGCGTCGCGTTCGCAATGCGAAGGTCGAGGGTTCGACTCCCTTAGCCTCCACCACCGCCCACGCCCGGGCCCGGCTCACGCTGGGCCCGGATCCGTTTTAGGACTGCTCTGCCTGCGGTCGCCCGCACCCAGACGCGAGGCCGACCTCGGGGCCGGACCCGAGGTCGCCTAACGGCCCAGCTTTCGCACGAGCGTCGTCAGCGCCATCGAGAGCAGGATCGCGGCGCAAAACCAGTAGATGCCCGCCTCGGCCTTGACCTGCATCTTGTTGGCGACGATCAGGATCGCGACGGCGAACACGTCGAGCATCGACCAGCGGCCGAGGGACTCCATCCACGCGAGGGACTTTGCGCGCAGCACGGCGGACGAGGGCGCCACCCAGAGCCATCCGAGCAGCACGAGCTTTGCGATCGGGGTGACGAAGGAGAACAGGAACACGATGACGGCGAGGACCGGGCTCTGGTCGTCCCACAGGCCTTTCACGCCGCCCCAGACCGTGTAGGGCACCTTGCCGAAGATCAGGCGGTCGACGGTGATCACGGGCTCGGTGAGTCCGAAGGCCAGAGTCACCGCGCTCGCAAGAAAGAGCGCGAGCACGAGGACGTTTCCCGTGACCGAGCGCGCAGCGACGTGTCCCGGTTCCGTCGTGCTCACCGCCGCCCTCCCCACTTGCGGCGCCGCGTGCCGCTCGCGAGCTCCGCAGGAATCTCCCGCACGCCCTTGCGGATCACGTCGAGCAGCTCGGGCCCGAACATGTGCACCTGCCACGCGAGCACGCCCTCGACGGCCACCAGCGCGGCCTCGTCGACGGGCTTGCGCTGCGCGAGCCGCGCCAAGACGTGCCGGTTGCACACGAGCGCCGAGTCGAGCCCCAGGCCTTCGGCGCGCTTGCGACGCCACTCCTTCAGTCGCTCGTGGAGCTCGTCCTCGAGCTCGTCGAGGCGCGGCTCGCCGTCCTTGGGGGTCGGCGTGGGCGGCCGCAGGATCGGGCCGTGTTCCCGCGCGCGCCGCTGGGAGCGGTCGACCGCAGGCCACAGCCGTCGCGCCTGCTTGGGCGACACCGTGGGGATGTTGGCGAGCGCCGACTCGCTCGCGGGACCGACGCGCGCGATGTCGACCAAGGAATCGTTGCCGAGCACCTTGAAGGGCGGCAAATCGAGTTCCTCGGCCACGCGCTGGCGTTCGGCGAAGAGCTCGCGCAGGCGGCTCTGCGCGTCGCTGTCGAGCGTGCGCGCGCCCTTGAGCTTCACGTAGTCGTCGGAGTTGAAGACCTGCGGCGCAGGCGTGAGCCGCTCCAGCCGCGCGCACTCGCCCTCGAGAATCATCAGCCGCGAACGCGATGCGAGCTCCGGGCGCTGCGCGTCCATGAGCTGCACGAGAAAGCGTGTGTCGAGCCGCGCGTAGCGCACCTGACGCTCCGAGAGCGGCCGCGCACTCCAGTCGGAGCGCTGCATCGACTTGTCGAGTTCGATCCCAAAGCGCGCGCGCAGCACCGCCGCGAGACCGGGGCTCTCGACGCCGAGCGCCGCCTCCGCGATGCGCGTGTCGAACAGGTTGCGGAACTCGAAGCCCCACTCGCGCTTCAAGATCAAGATGTCGAACTCGCCGTCGTGGAAGATCTTGGTCTTGGTCGGATCGGCGAGCACCGCGCCGAAAGGCCGCAGGTCGAGCCCCGCGAGCGGATCGAGCAGGTAGTCGCGCTCCCCGACGCTCACCTGCACCAAGCACACCTTCTCGCGGAAGTTGAAGAATGAGTCCGCCTCGGTGTCGACCGCGATGTGGCTCGCCCGAGCGCAGTCGTCGAGCACGCGCTCCAGCCCGCGGGCTTCGGTCACCAGAGTCGGGGGCGGCAGCTCGTTGAGATCCATGGGGAGCCGGCGGAGCGTAGCCCACCCCGCGCAGACCGCAACCTTGGGCTAGGGGCTTCAGGGGGGGGGCCCTCCGAGGGAGCCTCCGATCCCGTGCACGGCCGCCACGGACGAGGAAAAAAACCGCGAGGCCCGTCGCAGGGGGCTGCGACAGGCCTCGGGTGGGGGAAGTGGCGAGGACGACGGGACTCGAACCCGCAACCACCGGCGTGACAGGCCGGTACTCTAACCGATTGAGCTACGTCCCCGCCTTCAGGGGCGGAGAAGATAGCGGCTGTGGCGGGGCCTCGTCTAGCCCCTTTTTTCCGGCCGATGCCCTACCCGCCGAGCCGCACGGCCGCGATGGCGTCGTTGCGGTTCATGCGCCAGATCGGATAGAGGCCCGCGAGGACGGCCACGACGATCGCCCCCGCCCAGCCGAGCGGCAGAAACACGCCGGGCCCGACCGGCGGCAAGGGGAGCCCGGAGATCACGGTCAGGGCTTGGACGATCACGGGGATCACCGCGGCCCCGAGCGCCGCGCCGAGCCCCCCACCGACCACGCCGACGACGAGCGACTCGAGGATCACGCTGCCCGCGACCTGCGCGCGGCTCATGCCGAGCGCCTTCAGGACGCCGAGCTCCTTCCCGCGCTCCAAGGCCGACAGGAGCTGCCCGTTGAGCACGCCCAAGCCCGCGAGGGCCAGCGTCAGCGCGAGGATGATGTCGAAGAGCAGGAAGTCGCGCGCGATGTCCGTCGAGTGCCAGCCGTACAGGTACTCTCCGGTCTTCACCGTCACGCCACGCTCGGGGAGTGCGAGCGTCGAGCGCACCAGCGCCTCGGCTGCATCGGGGTCTACGCCCGACTTGAAGCGCACGGAGAAGTTGCCGACCGCCTCGGTCTCGAGGCAGAAGTGCTCCTTCATCCAGCGGTCGCTGACCACGCCGTACAGACGCTCGTCCGGATCGGGGAAGTAGCCGTAGGCGTCGCTGATGGCGACCACGGGGAAGCTCTCGACGCGTCCGCCGGGAGCCTCCATGTGGACCATGTCCCCCACCTCGTAGTCGCGGTGCTTCGCGAGTCGCCGCGAGAGGATGATGCCGCGCTGCTCGCGCAGGGCGCCGATCAGGCGCGGATCCTCCGCGCACGGGCCATAGGCCGCGAGCTCCGACTCGCGTACGCCGACCACGAGGAACGGCTCATAGTGGCGCGCGACGTTGGGCTCGACGCCGAGCACCTCGGGATGCGCGTGCAGCGCCGCCGCAAGCTCCTCAAAGGGCCGCGGGGGCATCTCGCGCACGTAGACGCGGTCGCGGAAGGCCTCGGAGCTCCACAGGTCAATCTCGGCCTCGAGGCTGCGCGTCATGCCGTGCAAGCCAACGTAGCCCGCGGTGACGAGCGCGAGCCCTGCGACTCCGCCCGCGATCCGCGCGGGCCCCTGCTGCATCGTGCGCGCGGCGAGCTGTCCGACCAACGGCCAGCGCGCTTCGAACGGCCGCGCGAGGCGCGCGCACACGAACGCGAGCAGCGCCGGTGCAACGAGCGGCACCGCGATGAAGAGCGAGAGCACACCGAGCCCGAGCAGGATCACCTTGACGAGCTCACCCTCGCCTTCGCCGATGACGGGCACGACGAAGAAGTAGATCGCGGGCATCACGAGCGCGAGCAGCGCGGCCGAGAGCCACTGGAAGCTGCGAGCGCCGCGGGAATGCCGCGCGCGCGTGTCTTCGCCGCGCAGCGCCGCCACCGCATCGGTGTCGCGCGCCCGCACGAGCGGGTAGATCGATCCGACGAGCGCGATCGCGACGCCAGCGATCACGAGCGGACCGACGACATCCCACGGGACCTCGAACAGCTCGGCCATCTTGTGGCGCGGAATGCCGACGCCGATACCGACGGTCGTGACCTGCTTGCGCAGCAGGAACCACGCTAGGCCGACGCCACCAGCGAGACCGAAGACGCCACCGGCGCCCGAGACGAGCACCGCCTCGGTGAAGAACACACGCGCGATCTGCGCCCGCGACGTGCCCAGCGCGTGCAGCACGCCGACCTCGCGCACGCGCTCGACCACGCTCATCGAGAGCGTGTGAAAGATCACGTACAGGCCGAGCACGAGCGCGAGCAGGCCCGCGAAGCGAACTCCGTTGCGGAACGCGCGCTCGTCCGCAGCCTGACCGATGATCACGCTCCGCTTCAGGTCGTAGCTCCACGCCTCGCCGAGGTTCGCTTGCAGCGTCTCCAAGTTCACCTTGGGATCGCGTCGCACCCAAAAGCGCTTCTGCACGCGCCCATCCGAGAACATGGGCTCCGCGACTGCGACGTCGGCGACCACGACCTGACCGCTCGCACGGCGGCCGATGCCATCGCGCGCGAGGATTCCGACGACCTCGAAGCCCACGATCGGCGGCTGCGCGGCGACGAGTTCTCTCTGAACGAGCTCTCCACCGACGCACTCCTCCGCGGGCACGACGCGCGGCGGCGACACGCCGATGCGCGAGCCCGGCGCGAGTCCGAGCTCGTTGGCGAGGTTCTCGCCGACGAGCAGCTCCGCGCGCCCGGCCTCGAGGTCGCGCCCCGCGAGCAGCGTGTACTTGCCGAGTTCCCGCGCTCGCGCGGGCTCGAGGCCGATGAAGTACGCGCCGCGCGGCTCGCCGCCGTCGAGCCAGAGGCTCGCCTGCGACTGAAAGACCGCGGAAACGTCCGTCACGCCGACGACGTGCTGCAGCTCTTCGCGCGGGTTCTTCACCGCTTGGCTCGGACTGACCTGAATCTCCGCCTGCCAGTCGGGATCGTCCGAGTGCGCGCGCAGGATCAGCGTGTTGTGGTCCAGCGTGAAGATCCCGACCACCGTGGCGATGCCGACCGCGATGCCGAGGATCGAAAACAGCGTGCGGCCGGGCCTCTGCAGGAGGCTTTGGCGCGCGAGGATCGCGGCGAGTCCCATGGTGTGCGCGTCGGGCGGTGGTGCGTCGTTCGGGGAAGGCCCGAGCGTAGCGTGGCCGAGCGAGTGTGTATCGGCCGCGGTGCCGCGCGAACCGAGCCCGAGGTGCGCCGCCCCTTAGCGCCCGCGCGCCTGCGCAAAAAGTTCGTCGAACGTCTCCACTCCCGCCTCGCCTTCGCAGCGCCCCACTTCGCGGCCTTCCGTGTCGAAGGCGAGCGAGAGCGGAATCGGTCCCGGCAGGTCGAGGCGCTCGTTGATGAGATCGAGGTTGCGCTCACTCCAGACGACGACGGGAAAGCCCCAGCCGCGCGCGCGCGCGAACTTCGCCGTGCGCTCGAGCGCGGCGTCGCGGTCCACCTTGGGGACCTGCAGGTCGTAGCTGACGAGCAGCACGTCGACCCCACGGTTCTCAGGCTTGCGGGCGACCTTCACGAGGTCGGGCATCTCCTCGATGCAGGAGCTTCACCACATGGCCCAGAAGTTCAAAACGAGCGGCCGGCCCCGGCGCGCCGCGAGGGCGCGCTCGAGGCCGGCCATGTCGACGAGCTCGACGGAGATCGTCGCGGTGCTCGCCGCATCGTCGCCGCCGACGTCCCCAGCGGAATCACCGCAGGCAGAGAGCGCCGCGCACAAGGCGAGGATCGGGAGCAGGTTCTTCATCGGTCGAGCACGAGGGATCGAGTGGCTCGCTCCGCACGGGAGCTAGCGCTTCTTCTTCTTGATCCCTCAGCCATAGGAGCGCGTCTCGGTGACTTTGACGTCTTTGCCCGCGAGCAGCGCATCCGCCGCGTCGCGCACGTACACGACCGCGTTCTCGCCCTTCTCCTCGCCCGGATCGTCATCGAGGGCGCCCGCGTAGCGCAGCACGCCCTTGGCGTCGATCACGTAGCAGTGCGGCGTCGAGCGTGCTTGGAACAGATCCGAGAGCACGTTGCCGTGGTCCGCATAGATCTTGTGCGTGTACCCGACGTCGCCCGCCTTCTTCTTCAGGTTGGCG
This sequence comes from Planctomycetota bacterium, assembly GCA_044355055.1. Taxonomy (GTDB): domain Bacteria; phylum Planctomycetota; class UBA1135; order UBA1135; genus F1-120-MAGs118. Next base: position 7,071 of record JBIKYW010000095.1, read on the forward strand.
TAGTACTTCGTGAAGTCCTTCTCGTCCTTGGGCGGCTCCTCGCCGAGCTCGCCCTGATTCGAGGCGATGCCGACGATCACGACGTCCTTGCCCTTGTAGTACTCCTCGAGCTTCTTCACGACCGGGTCGGCGTGCTTCTCGGCCGGGCAGCGGTCCGACCAGAAGTGCACGATCACGACCTTGCCGCGCAGCTCCTTGAAGGTGAGCGACTTGCCGTCGAGGTCGCGCATCGCGAGCGACTCGGCGACCGTCGAGCCGAGCTTCAGCACCTCGGCCTTCGGCGCCTCGACCGGCGGCTTCTCGTCCTTCTTGTCCTGCTTTTCCTGCGCCATGGCGACCGGGAGCCCGGCGAGGGCGCCGGCGGCGAGCCATGCGATCCAAGATTGCTTCATGGGATGGGTCCTCAGAAAGGGTTCGTGGGAGGGAACCCAAGAATAGGGCTTGGGCATCGGTCCAAAGCGCTTCGAAGCTCAAATATGCAGGCTCGCGAGCCGCTCGTGGACGCTCTCGACCGTCAAATTCGGCCCGCGGAGGCCGTGGGCGACGTCCAGAGTGCCGTCGACGAGGAACAGCACGCGATCGGCGAAGGTCGCGTCGCGGGGGTTGTGGGTGACGAGCACCACCGTGCGTCGATCCTGATCGCAGACCTGCCGCAGAATGCGCATGACCTCGAGGCCGGCCTTCTGCGACAGGTTGCCCGTCGGCTCGTCGCACAGAAGCAGCGGCTGCCCGCCCGCGAGGGCGCGCACGATCGAGGTGCGCTGCATCTCGCCGCCGGAGAGCTGGTGCGGGAAGGACGACTCCTTGCCCGCGAGGCCGAGGCGCGCGAGCAGCGCCTTCAGCTCGGCTTCGCGCGCCGACGGGTGCGCGCCTTGGATCGCGAGCGGCAGCCCGACGTTCTCGAGCACGCTCAGGTTCGGCAGGAGGTTGAAGAACTGGAACACGTAGCCGACCTGCTCGCGCCGCAGGAGCGTGCGCTCGGAGTCGGCGAGCTCCTTCATGTTGCGTCCGGCGAGCTCGACCACGCCGCCATCGGCCGCATCGAGACCCGAGAGGATGTGGAGCAGGGTCGACTTGCCCGACCCGCTCGGCCCCATGATGCACACGAACTCGCCCGGCTCGACGTCGAACGTGACGCCCTTCAGGACGGGCGTGGCGCCCTCGCGCTGGTCGAAGAACTTGTACAGGTCGCGCACGCGCAGGATCGGGGCCATGGCTCCATCGGACCATCCCTCTCCGACGCGCACAACGCAGGGCCGTGCAAAAGGCGCGCTACGCGCTGCTCCCCATACACACAGGCCTCGCGGAGTCCTAGAAGCCCGCCATGAGCACCACCTCCCAAGCCCTCTTGCGCGAGTGCGGCGCCTGTGGCCGCGTGAACCGCGTCCCCTACGCGCGCTTGGGCGAGCAAGGCTGCTGCGGCGCCTGCGCCACCGCCCTCATGCCCGTGAGCGAGCCGCTCGACGTCGACGAAGCGAGCTTCTCCGCGATCGTGAACTCCACGCCGCTGCCCGTGCTGGTCGACTTCTGGGCTTCGTGGTGCGGACCCTGTCGCGCCGCGGCTCCCCAAGTGAAGCACGTCGCCACGAACCTGGCGGGCCGCGCCCTCGTCCTCAAAGTCGACGTCGACGCGCACCCCGAGCTCGCCGCGCGCTTCGGCGTGCAGGGCATCCCGCACTTCGTCGTCCTCCAACACGGCCGCCCCGTGCGCCAGCACTCCGGCCTCGCCGACGCCCGCACCCTCGCAAGCTGGCTCGCGTAGCGAAGCCCGCCTCGTCCGTTAGCCGTTGACGGATGCCGCCGACCGTCTTCGTTCTTCGCCGTTTCACTCGCCGCCGCCGGCCGTCAGGCCCCGAGCTCGAACATCGGAAAAGTGAATTCGTGTCCGTCCGAACGAGGTCCGTCGTTGACCTCGTTGCGTCGTGAAAAACAACGTGCGGACCTCGCGCCCGTAACCAGCGCTTCTCCCCGAATCCTCCCCCCCCCCATCCCCCCATGAAGAAGTCAACACTCCGATTCGCTGTGGCTGCAGGCCTTCTATTTCTCGCTTCGTGTGCCTCGGTCGGTCCCGGCGGACAGACGGGCGGCCTCGGACTATCCACGATGTTCGGCGGCG
>JBIKYW010000096.1:0-9176 GCA_044355055.1 Planctomycetota bacterium
CATCGCCCATGACACACTCGAAGCGCTCGCGGAACATCTTGTTCATCTCGGACAACTTCGCCCCCGAGACCAACGCGCCTGCGACGCGATTGCACGAGCACGCCCGCGAGTGGGTTCGGCTCGGTCATCGTGTGACGGTCGTGACCGGTGCCCCGAATTTCCCCGAAGGAAAGGTGTATCCGGGCTACTCGAACGACTGGTATCGCCGCGAGACCGTCGACGGCATCCGCGTCGTTCGAGTGAAGACCTTCATTGCGGCGAATCGCGGTTTCCTCGGTCGAATCACGGACTACCTGTCGTTCATGGTGAGCGGCGGCCTCGGCGCGATGATCCAAGCGCGCCCCGACGTCGTCGTCGCCACGTCGCCCCAGTTCTTCTCCGCGGTAGCGGGATGGGCTGCGTCCGTCTGGCATCGACGCCCGTTCGTCTTCGAGCTGCGCGACCTTTGGCCGGACTCGATTCAAGCTGTGGGAGCCATGCGCCCGAGCCTCGCGCTGCGCACGCTGGAGCGACTCGAACTGTTCCTCTACCGTCGCGCCGCCCGCGTCGTCTCGGTTACGCGCTCGTTCCGAGAGAACCTCGGTCGCCGGGGAATCGAGAGAGAGAAGATTGCCGTGGTCCGCAATGGGGTCGATCTTTCCCGCTACGCGCCGCAGGAACGGGACGAAGCGCTCGCACGCGAGTTCGGCGTGCAGGGCAAGTTTGTGATCGGCTATCTCGGCACGCACGGCATGGCGCACGCGCTGCATCGCGTCGTGGATGCCGCAGAACGACTGCGCCACCGAGACGACATTCACTTCTTGTTCGTCGGCGCGGGAGCCGCAAGGGACTCGCTCGTGGCGAGCGCCCGCGAGCGGGGCCTGACGAACATCTCGTTCCACGCGAGCGTCCCCAAGGAGCGGATGCCCGCCGTTTGGAGTCTGTGCAACTTGGGCTTGGTCCATCTCAAGCGTGAGGAGCTCTTCACGACCGTGATTCCATCGAAGATCTTCGAGTGCTTCGGCATGGGGGTGCCCGTTCTCTTTGCGGGCCCGGACGGCGAGGGGTCGCAAATCGTCACGGAGTGTGACGCTGGGGTCGTCACACCGGCCGAGGACGCGGACGCGCTGGCTCAGGCCGTGGAGCGACTCGTCGAGCGACCCCAAGAGCTGGCGCGGCTGGCTCGAAATGCTCGGCAAGCCGCGAGGATGTTCGATCGCAAGCTCAGTGCGCAGCGCATGGTCGAAGTGCTCGCTCGGGCCGCGGACGGCGTCACGCCGGATGAGCTGCGTCGCGAGCAACCGAGCAACGCTTCATCGACAAAGCACGCGGCCTAGGAAGTCGTCACGACGCTCTTCCACGCGCGGATGGTATCCGCGTATCGAGCCGATGGCTCACGCTGCGTTCGAGGCCACGTCGGCTGCTCGATCGAGAGCCAACTCACCTGCGACGAGTCGTTGAAGACGCGTCGTGCTCCGACAGGGAGCGTCAGGATGTTCGAAGACAAGCCGGTGCGTCGCGATGCGCACCCCGAGGTCGGGGGACCAAGAGGCTGCCTCTACGCGCATTCGGCTGCGACTGTCGACCAAGACCTCGATGCCGTCGCAGCGGAGCATGGCGAGACGTCCGTCCGCCACGATCACCGAGACGTCCGGATGCAGAAGCAAGCTCGAGCGAACTCTCTGGCCACGACCGCCTAGAACTTCGTCCTCGATGACCAAGGAGCCAGCACTCGCGATGAACCGTCGGCGATGCCGCGGACTACCAGCAAGGTGCGAGTAGCCGTCGTGCTCACCTTCCAAGACGAAGCCACTGGGGTGCGCTTCGTAGCGGAGGCGCCGAACCTTGGGCTTTCTGCCGACGCGGAACGATGCGGAGAACTCCGCTTGATCCAGTCCCGAGACCGTCAAGGTGCTGTGGCTACGCGTGGCGCGAGCCTCGTCGCGCAGCGAACCGGCCTCGTACTCGAAGACGCCCGGATCCACGACGAAGCGTCGACCTCCGAGCGACCATTCGAAGGAGAGCACGTCGCCGTGAGCGTGAGCGGGCAGGTTCTTTGGCCCAATCTCGCCGCAGTCGGCCACGAAGAGCATGTCTTCGCTGCGTACGCCGTAGTAGCCACTCGCCGGAAGTGCGAAGACGGCGCGGCGCGAAGCGCGGCCGCCGCTCACACTTCCCCATGCGCGTAGACATTCGTCGGGCGAGTAGGTCGTATGGAGCCCCGCATCGTTGAAGAGACACGGCAGACCGTCGGGATGCGACAGATCGACGAGCACCTGAGCCATGGGCTCCAAGTGCGCAAGCAGCGTCGCACGCAACGCCCCCTGCGCAACAGCGGCACACTCGACGAGGTCCGCGAAGACCTGCGCGTGATACGAAGGGCTCCGCTCGAAGTGCATTCCATCCGGCAGGATCTGATCGCGGAGTTCGCGTCTCAGAACTCGTGCCGCGACACTCCCCCACGCTTGCGCCGTACGTCCCTCGAAGTAGCGCGAAGCCCAGAGGAGCGCTTTGGCGTTCTTGATCAGGTGGTTTCCTCGGATGTCTCGCTCGAGGTGTGCGGCGAGATAGGCAAGTTGCTCGACCAACGAGCGCTCGATCCGCTCCACGGTCGATCCGCGCAGCGATGCTCGCCGCTCGACCAACTGCTGCATCCACACGACGGTGCGCAGGGAGATGACATAGCTGCTCCACGCAGTGCGCCAAGCACCGCGGCGCGTGAGCGGATTTCGATCGATCCAGTCGAGGACCAGCGCGACGAAACGCTCGTCGGACACAGACTCCAGATACTCCATGTAGTGGAGATGGAAGCGCTGGAGCGCAGAGCGACCTGCGCCACTCCAGTCGGGCGCAGGATCAAGGCGCACGCGCTCACCGAGCAATTGGGCGTAGCAGCCGTTCGTTGCAGTATCGACCAGGTGTACGCGAGGCGCGAAAACCGTCCGCGGTCCCAGCGCGCGCGGAAGGAGATCAGAAGTTCGACGTAGCGGGATCGCGAGTTGCGGAGCGACCTCGTGCAGGCCCCTGCGTACGACCGACAACGCCCGCCACGCGAGCTGCGACGGCTGCGTGTGCAGCACCTGCCTGAGAAGGCGCCCCGGAGCCGACATGACTCACGCACTCGCTGCGAGTGAATCGGACTCACCCGCGAGATCCGCGGCCAAGCGAGACACGATGCGCTCACAGGCTCGCCCATCTCCGTAAGGGTTGCGCGCCTGCGCCATGCGCCGATAGGCCAGCTCGTCTCCCAGCAGTTCCTCGAGGGCCGAGGTGATGCGACCGGGATGGGTTCCGACTAGGCGTGCTGTCCCCGCTGCGATGGCCTCGGGCCGCTCGGTGACGTCGCGCATGACGAGCACCGGCTTCCCGAGCGCCGGCGCTTCTTCTTGAACGCCGCCGGAGTCCGTCAGCACGACGTCGCAGCGATCCATGAGCCAAACGAACGGCTCGTAGTCGAGCGGCTTCGACAGCAGGACGTTGGGGGTTCCAGAGAGGATGTCGCGTACCGGTCGCTGGACGTTGGGATTCAAGTGAACCGGGTACACGAAGAGCCAGTCCTCATGACGCCGCGCGCAGTCTCGGATGGCGCGGCAGAGGTCTTCGAAAGGCTTGCCGAAGTTCTCGCGGCGATGCCCTGTCACGAGTACGAGCTTGCCTCGCCAGTGATCTGCGAATGCGGCGAGCTCCGGACCCAGCGTGTCCTCGTAGCTGTGTCCGCTGCGAGCGAGCGTGCGCTCTCGCGTCCACAGGAGTGCGTCGATCACGGTGTTGCCCGTCACATGGATGCGCGCTTCGTCGCAGCCCTCGGCGAGCAGCTTCTCTCGCGCGCCTTCGGTCGGCGCAAAGTGCCAGCGCGCGATACGGTCCGTGACGATTCGGTTGAACTCCTCGGGGAAAGGCGCCTGCAGGTCGCCGGAGCGCAGCCCAGCTTCCACATGAGCCACGGGAATGCCTGCGTAGAACGCGGCCATAGAGGCAGCGAGGCAGGTGGTCGTGTCCCCGTGCACGAGCACCGCGTCGGGACGCGATTCCCGGAGCACTTGTCGCATCCCGAGGAGAACCTTCGACGTCACGTCGGAGAGGTCCTGCCCGGGCGCCATGACATCGAGATCGAAGTCGGGCTCCAGCTCGAACAACGCCAAGGCCTGATCGAGCATCTGCCGGTGCTGCGCCGTTGCACACAGATGCGATTCGAAGCGCGCGTCGCTGCGCAAGCGCCGCAAGAGCGGCGCCATCTTGATGGCTTCGGGACGAGTTCCGATGACCGTGAGGAGGCGGTGTCTCACAGGAAGAGTCCTCGCGTATCGATCAGGATCTTCTCGTTCAGGGCATCTCTGCGCAGGCGCTTGAAGGCGCGGTGGTCGACGAGTACGAGCACGATATTGGCGCGAGCGACCGCTTCGTCGAGGCGCACGAGCTCAAAGTCGGGGTGGAAGAGCAAGTGCGGCTCGACCACGAGCAGCTCCCCGAGATTGCGCTGCTGGAGCTCGCGCACGATCTCGACCGAGGGCGACTCGCGCAGGTCATCGACATCCGCCTTGAAGGACAGTCCGAGGCAGGCGATCACGGGCTTCACAACCTTCTTCGCGCACTCCTCGACGTGCTCGATGACCCAATGCGGCTTGCGGTCGTTCACCTCGCGCGCAGCGCGAATCAGCTTCGCGTTGGCGGGGTCTCCGGACACGATGAACCAAGGATCCACGGCGATGCAGTGACCGCCGACGCCGGGGCCGGGCTGGAGGATCTTGACGCGCGGATGGCGATTGGCGATCCGGATGACCTCCCACACGCTGATTCCCGCGTTCGAACAGATCATCGACAGTTCGTTGGCGAAGGCGATGTTGACGTCGCGGTAGCTGTTTTCGGAGAGCTTGACCATCTCGGCGGTGCGCGAGTCGGTCGCCACGACCTCGCCGCGCACGAAGCTCTGGTAGAACTCGAGGGCAACCTCCGTCGAGGCATCGTCCACGCCGCCGACGACTCGATCGTTCTCGACGAGCTCCGTGAGGATGCGTCCCGGGAGCACGCGCTCGGGGCAGTAGGCGACGTAGACGTCGTCTCCGATGGCGAGACCGGATTCGCGCAGCACGCGCGCCACGACGTTTTCAGTCGTGCCCACCGGACTCGTCGACTCGAGGATCACGAGGTTGCCCTTGCGGACGAACAGAGCGATGGCGCGCGCTGCCGCTTCGACCATCGAGACGTCGGGGTTCTTGTCGTCGAGGATCGGCGTCGGCACGGCGAGCACGAACACATCGCTCTCGGTCGGCGTCGTCGACGCGCGCAGCTTGCCGGTGCTCACCGCGCCCTTCACGAGAAGATCGAGGTCCGGTTCCTCGATGTGGATGCGACCTTGGTTGATCGTATCGACCACATCTTGACGCACGTCGACGCCCGTCACGTTGCAGCCCTTGGTGCCGAGGAGCGAGGCGGTCGGCAGACCGATGTAGCCGAGTCCGACCACGCAGACGCGCAGTCCGTCGCCGGCCTTCATGCTGCGCCGACGCTCGCCGAGGCCAGCACGCTTGCGCACTTCCTTGTTGGTGATTTCAGCCGACATTGCGTTCGCTCCGCTTCCCGTAGCCATAGCCGTAGCCGTCTCCGTACTTTCCGTTCGCCAACGAAGTCCCGACCCCATTCAGGATCGAGCCAATCAAGTTCGCGCCCGCTTGACGCAGGCGCCGTGCAGCCTGCTCGACGAGGCGGGCGGATGCCCGATCCGTTCGCACGAGCAAGAGCACCGCGTCGAGGCGTGCCGCGCACGACTCGATGTCCGAGACCGCGATCGCGGGCGGCACGTCGCAGACGACCAAGTCATAGTCCGCACCGAGCTCGCGAAGCAGCTTCGCGAAGTTCTCGCTGTCGAGCAGGTCGCTCGGACTCGCAGGCTGCCGTCCCGCCGTGAGCACATCGAGACGCTCCACCACACCGGTGCGCATCGAGCCGCGCCAGTCTGCGCTGCCTTCGAGCACATCGGACAATCCGTTCTCGAGGCCGAGCTTGAGATAGCGATGGACCGAGGGTCGACGCATGTCGCAATCGACGAGAGCCACGCGCCGCCCGCTGCGGGCGAAAGCCATGGCGAGCGCGACGTTCGCGCTGGACTTGCCCTCGCCTGGCGTGCAGGACGTCACCGCGATGGTGCGAAGCTCGGAGTCCGTCGAGAGCGCGAACTTCAGGTTGGCTCGCAGCGAACGGTAGGACTCCGCCGTCGGACCCTCTGGATCGTCGCGCAGCGGCACGAAGAAGGCGGGCGCGTTGCGAACGCGGTAGCGACCTTGGCGGAAATCGGGGATCGCACCCAAGACCGGCAGGTCCGTGGCGGTCTCGAGCTCGGACTCCGTGAAAATCCCGCGCGAAAGGGCCTCGCGCGCACATGCGATGCCACCCGCGGCGAGCATTCCGAGGAGCAGTCCCACGGCGGTGTGCAACGGCACGGACGGACCGCTGCGCTCCAGGGGCGCGACGGCCGGGTCCACGAACTCCGCAGCCGGTTGGGTCGAGGCGCGCGTGATCTCGGCTTCCTGCTCTCGCGCCAGCAAGAGCTTGACGATCTCGGTGTGCGCGGAGAGCTTGCGCATCGGCTCGGCGACGACGCGCTCTTCCTCCGGCAGCGTTCCGAGAGACCCCTCGACGCGCGCGATTTCACGCGACAAGTCACGGAGCCCAGCCTCGATGCCGCGCAGGCGACCGTCGAGATGCTCGCCGGTGCGCTTGCGAAGCGCGTCGCGTGCCGTCTCGATGCGAGCGCGCTCCTCGGCCGGATAGCCGCTGCGGCGTTCACGATACGAGGCGAGAAGCGACAACTGCTCGCGCTGCTGGGCTTCGAGGCCTTGAACGCGCGACAGCAAGATGCGTGAAATCAAGCCGACGGTAGCTGTCAGGCGCTCTTCGTTCTCGATGCGCGCCGGGTGCTCGCGCGTCGTCTCGCGCTCCAGCTCGGCCTGTCGGGCCTGCAGCTCTCCGAGGGCGGTCAGATGACTTTCGAGCAGCGGGTCGCGAGCCGAGGGCGGTCCGCCGCCCAGTCGTGCAATCGCGTCGTGATCCTTGCGCTCGACTGACCCAAGTGCTTCGCGGAGTCGCGCGAGCTCCAACTCGGTGCTCTCCAAGCTCGCCTGCGACTCTAGCTCGTGCTGCTGCAAAAGGAGCTTGTATTGCCCACCGTCGCTGCGCTCCTGAAGTGCATGTTCCGCATCGAGGCGCGCAATGCTCTCCAAGTAGGCAACGGTCACAGGGTCGACGAGCTCACCCGACATGCGGGCCAGTCCGGCGAGATCTCCCGAGCCGAGCAGGGCGAGCGCGTCCTGTGTCGCAGCCTTCGCGAGCTCCGCCTGCATGCGTTGGACTTCGAGCTCGGAGAGCTGACTGATCAGTGTCTCACTGCTCTTTGTGATGTTGATGGCGCGCGGATTCGCGCGCTGCATCGCGACGACTTCGCCCTCGGCGTTGCGGAGCAGCTCGAGCTGCGACGAAAGCGAGTCCTTGATGAATCCCAGCGTGCTCGTGGCCTTGCGCGCTCCGCGCGCTTCGCTGCGCTCGAGGTACGTCCGACAGAGCGCGTTGGCCGTCTCAGCCGCACGACGGGGGTCCGTATCGTCGAACGTGAGTTCGATCACGCCGGAGTTACGCTCCGTCTCGCGAACTCGCGTGCGCTCCATCACGCGCTCGATCGCCTTTTCGGTGCGTAGGCGTGCGATTTCGAAGCTCCGTCCGCTCAAGTCTCCTTGCGCGTCCAGCAGAAGCGTGCAGCCGTCGTGCTCAACGGCAACGCCGGCGAGCTGGTGTTCGCTGACTGCGCTCGTGCCAAAGACACCGCTCGTCGCGATCCTCACTCTGTCCGCGGCGAGAAACTCGACGCGAAGTCGTTCCGGCGCGTCGTCACGCGTCGTCGCCGTAATGCGCGCTCGCAGACGCGGCGGAAGCTGCCCGGCCGGCTCGTCGATGCGCAGATCTCCGACGAGCGGCGCGAGCAGCGGATCTTCGACCAAGGTCGTGAGCCCCAAAGCCATGGTCGAATCTCGATCGCCACTCGGCGTGCCGACGACTTGCTCCGCCGTCGATCGGGCGCGAAGAAGTTCGATCTGGCTCGAGGCCACCGGCGCCTTGCCGAGCATCGCGAGGTCCGTGAGCAGGCCGGACGAGCCGCTCGTGTCTTCGAGGATCAGAGTAGCTCGCGCACGGTAGCTCGGCTCGCGCATCGCAACGAGCGCGAGCGCTCCGACGATGCCAGCCATCGCGCCGACCACGAAGAGCCGCGTGTTGCGCCCAAAAATCCCCCACAGGCCCTCGATCGAGAGTCCCGGGCTCGGTTCGTCTTGCTTGGCTTGGTTGCGCACGTTGGACTCAGTTGCCGAGGCGGTCGTCGATCAGCAGGATCGTGGCGACGGTGGAGAGGGACGCAGAGATGCCCGAGAGATAGGGCAGCACTTCGTCGCTGAACTTGCCGGCGTTGGAGCGCCGAACGAAGATCACGTCGTCGGCTTTCAGCGCGATGAAGCCGCGTCCGTTGGGCTCCTCGGAGTCGATGATCTCCCACTCAAGCTCGCTCTGGACACCGCGCAGCAACACGACTTCGTCGCGGTCGGCCTTCGGCGTGAATCCACCCGCTAGAGCGAGCGCCTGAGTCACGTTGATCGGACGATCGAGGTCGAGCGCTCCGGGGCGAGTCACTTCGCCGTACACGTAGACGCGGCGTGCGCCATGCGTCACCACCGACAGATCGACGCGCGGATCGACGACGAAGCGCGTGTGGGCCGCGGCAATCGCCTCGCGAGCTTCTCTCGTGGACAGACCCGCCACCTTCACGGCTCCTACGAGCGGCAGTGACAGGTTGCCCTCCATGTCGACGCGAGTGCCGACGGTGCCGAGATCCGGCTGACCGTAGATCCCTACCTTGACGACGTCGTTGGGACCGAGCGGGAAGGCGCTCCAATCGAGCTGGCTCGAGAAGCTCGTGGATGCGGGGCGCGGGCCGAGGTCGGGCGGTGCGGAGGCGCAGCCCGCGGCGAGGAACGCAGCGAGGGAGAGCGAAGCGAACTTCATGGGACGTGTGCCCTCCATTTCGGGCGCGGGATGACCCGGCTTGCGACGGTAGAGCCCTTCGGAAGGCCGATTCCCAGCGTCAGGAAGCTCTAGGCCGTGCCGCGCTCAAGTGCGTAGCGCTTCGCGCCGATGCCAACGTGGACATGGCCACTTGG
>JBIKYW010000543.1:0-2728 GCA_044355055.1 Planctomycetota bacterium
TTTCGTCCAAAAACTAGATCCTGATCGAGCAGCTCGATCCCCGGATGGCCCGCCGCGAGCAGGCGACCGGTGGCGGCGGTCACAGATTCAGAGTGCTCGGGGGCCATGGGCGGGCAATCTTCCCAAGTGTGGGGCACACGGCGGATTCCCGCTAGGGCGCGCTCGCAAAGTGCGTGTTCCTAGAGTCCCGCGATCGGCGAGCTTCTGCGAACCGCAAATGTGAGCGCTAGGGCCAGCGCGTCCGAGGCGTCGAGGGGCTCCGGCGGGCGCTCCAAGCCCAGCATCCGTGCCACCATGGCCGCCACTTGCGACTTGTCGGCTGCCCCGAACCCCACCAAGGCCTTCTTGGCCACGGCTGGGGGGATTTGGACCACCTGAGCCCCGCTCGCCGCCGCCGCAGAGATGACCACGCCACGGCCCTCGCCGATGCGCAGCGCGCTCTGCACGTTGCGGTGCGCGAAGGCCTCCTCGACGACGACCACGCCCGGGCGGAGGTCGCCGAGGATGCGGTCGATCTCGACTCTCACCTGCCCGAGCCGCTGTGCGATGTCCGCCTTCGCGTCGGTGCGGATCACACCCGCGCCGAGGAACATGTACCCCTTGGGAGCGAGGGCGATGGCGCCGAAACCGACCACCCGCGTGCCGGGGTCGATCCCGAGCACGATCTTGTCGGAGAGCGGCGGTGAGGACGCGCTGGGCTGCATCGAGGGCGGTCGGAACCCTACGCTCTGGAGCCCGAGCGAGGAAGCCCCGTGAGTCCGCCCCCTATTGCCGCCGCCGTGCTCGTCGCCGCCGGCAGCTCGACGCGCATGGGCGCGGGCGAGCGCAAGCCGTTCCTGCGGCTCGCGGGGCGCACCATTTTCGAGCACGCCTGCGCTGCATTCGACGCCTGCGAAGCGGTGCACGCGCTCGTGCTCGTCGTGCACGGCGACGACGTCGAGCGCGTCCGACAACTCGCAGCGACCTCGCCCGCCCTCGCAAAAGTGCGCGCGGTCGTCGCGGGCGGTGCCCAGCGCAGCGACTCCGTCCGCATCGGCATCGCTGCCACTCCCGCCGACTGCGAGTGGGTTCTCGTCCATGACGCGGCGCGCGCACTCATCCGCACCGCGACGATCTCCGCAGCGCTCGCAACCGCAGTGCAACATGGATCGGCGCTCGTCGCCGTGCCCGTGCGGGACACGCTCAAGAGTGCGCCCGACGGCGAACATGCGAGCGCCACCGTCGATCGCTCGAAGCTCTGGGCCGCGCAGACACCGCAGGTGTTTCGCCGAGCCGACCTCGCCGCGTGGCTCGCCCGCGCGCAGGCCGAGGGCTTCTCCCCCACCGACGATGCGGCGCTCTGCGAGCGCTACGTCGGACCTGTGCCGCTCGTGCGCGGCGACGACACCAACCTCAAGATCACGACGCCCGACGACCTCGAGATCGCCGACGCGATCCTCTCTCGCCGCGCACGGAGCAAGGACGCATGAGCCACAGAGTCGGCATCGGCTTCGACATCCACCGTCTCGAAGCGGGGCGACGCTGCGTGCTCGGCGGCATCGAGCTGCCCCACGCGAGCGGACCTCTCGGCCACTCCGACGGCGATGCCGTGCTGCACGCGCTCGCGGACGCTGTGCTCGGCGCAGCGGGACTCGACGATCTCGGAACCTTGTTCTCGGACAAGGACCCGCGCTGGAAGGGCGCGGATAGCGCAGCCCTGCTCACCGAGTGCATGTCGCGCGTGCGCGCCGCGGGCTGGCGCGTGGAAAACGCCGACATCGTGATCGCCACGGAAGGCCCGCGCATCGCGCCGCACCGCGCGGCGATGCGTGCGCGCATCGCGAGCCTCCTCGGCGTCGAGGTCGACGCCGTCAACGTGAAGGGGAAGTCGTTGGAAGGCCTCGGAGCGCTCGCCAACGGCGCCGGGGTCGCGGTGCAAGCAGCCTGCCTGCTCTCGCGCTGAGCCGCACGCGCTCGACGAACATGGACGCGAGCATGGCGGTAACCGCGCCAGAGAGCGCGAGCCCCATGTCCTTCTGCGCGTCCCACACGTCGCCTTGCGTGCCGACGTAGGCGAGCGCCGTCTCGCCGCCAAAGACGAGCGCAGCGAGCCACTCCACGAGCTCGTAGAGCACCGACCACGACATGCACACGGCAACCGCGAGCCAGTGGGAGCTGCGCTCTCCGACCTTGGCGGCGGACACGAGGAGCTCGCGCACCGCGGGAGCGCAGAGCAGTCCGAAGCCAAAGTGAACGAAGCGATCGTAGTGGTTGCGGCCCAGCGAGAGCGGCTGCACGAACAAGCGCTCGCACCACACGTCGTACGGGACGAGAGAGTACGTGTAGTGCGCGCCGATTTCGTGCAGATCGAAGAACACGAAGAGCAGCGTGTAGGCCGTATTCGAGAGCGGGGCACGCCTCCGAGTCGCGAGCACGAACGCGAGCCCCGCGGCGAACACGGTGTTCTCGAGCGCCCATGTCTGCCGCTCGACGGGATCTATGGCCAACACCGCGAAGACCGCGGCGAGCAGCGAGAAGAGGAACAGGGGATAGCCCACGCCTAGATCGTGGGACAGTCCCCCGAAACGTCACCCCCGCACTGCAGCCACCAAGAGAGTTCCCGACTTCGGAGCGCCGCGCTCAGGCCGGCGTCGGCTCGCGAAACTGCATCGCGTGCAGGCGCGCATAGGCTCCACCGAGCGCGATGAGCTCGTCGTGACGCCCGAGCTCCACGAGCCGCCCTTGGTCG
>JBIKYW010000097.1:0-9165 GCA_044355055.1 Planctomycetota bacterium
CGCGCACGCTGCTGCGCATGCTCGCGGGCTTCGCAGCCAGCGCAGGAATTTTGCTGATCCTCGCCGGCGTTCTGGGCGTGGATTGGGAACTCGTGCGCCTGCACGTGTTCGACCTACCTTCCGAAGAAGGTGCCAAGCGCCTAGCGTTCGTGCCCACTCTGGCGAGCCTCGGCGAGCGCTTCAGCGAGACGCGCGCCGAGCTGGGACTCGCGACGCCCGTGCTCACTCTCGTAGGTTCCGCGATCGTGCTTCTCAGCCTGCCGCTGTGGAGACTGCGTCCGCGTGCGAGTGGCCAGCCACGCGCACCGCTGGGTGCTGCACGCTGCGCCGCTCTCGCTCTCTTCTTGCTCTTTGCTTGCCTCATGTTCATTGCGTGGACGAGCAACCAGAAGGCGATCGGAGTGCCGCTTCTCTTCGCGAGTGTCGGGAGCTTCGCGGCAGCCTGCAGCTCCGCCGCCACGGCGCTGCGCGAGCGCGGCCGACGTCGCTGGGCGCTCGGGCCGAGCGTGCTCGTGCCTTTCCTCGCTGTGGCAGCTTCGTTCGACGCTGCGCACTTCACGCGCGAGTTCGTAGCCACGCGAGCCGTCAACGATCTTCGCTTCGACCCCGAAATCGCGGGGCGAGAAACAACCAACCTGCCCGACGGACTGTCGACGCTCCAATGGAGCGTTCCCAAGCTCGTCAGCTACACGCCGAGCGACCTGAAGGAGCTCGTCGCGTACTTGCGCGCGCGCGACGGCGGCCTGTGGCTCCTCGGTGACGGCTCGCCGCTCTACGGACTCGCGGACAAGACCTCGACCTTCCCCGCCCTTTGGTTTCACCCCGCGCTCACCTTCCCCTCGAGCGTCGATCCGCGCTTCGACGCATTCGAAGAGCGCCTGCTCGCGAGCCTCGAGCGCAACGACGTCCGCACCGTCGTCCTCGAACCACGTGTGTGGGTCGGCGACGTGCCCGCGGGGAAGCTGCTCACCCTCGAGAGCTTCCCTCGCGCGCGCGCTTGGATCGAGGCTCGCCAAACGAGCGAGCGCACTTTGGGCCCCTTCCGCGTGCTCGAGCTCACGCCGCGCTAGGTGCCCCGGATCCGACGAGCCTGCGCGGGCGCTAGCGACGGCGGGCGGCGAAGAGGCCGTAGCTGTGCGCCAAGCTCGGACGGGACCCAAGCGCGTACACCGCGTGCCAGCACGTGTCGTCGGGACCGTGCGTCGGCAGGAGGATCGAGTCGCCGGCGCGGAGCACGAAGAAGGTACCGACAGAGGCGAGTGCGCGGGTGAACTGCGGCGTCGAGTTGAGCAGGCGCGAGAGCGGCTCGTCGGAAGTGTCGTCGAGCGCGCGCAGAGCCTTGCGCGACGTCCCAGCGCGACGCGCGAGCGGCCCGCGCGCGAACTCGGCGACGAACTCGGCCAGCTGGCGCTTCGGCAACGCGAACCAGCCCGTTGCACCTTCGAGCTGGTTGTAGAGAACGCCGAGCTGGTGCTCTTCGTCGTCGTGGTGGAAGTGTGCGCCGCCACCGGGCGCGTTGTTGTAGATGATTCGCTCGGAGAAGCGCGGCTTGCAGCCGAGCATGCGCTCGACGAAGCCGACCAGCGGCTTCGAGCCGGTGATCGCGGCGCACTCGGGGAATGCTTCGGCAGCGAGTCGGTCTGACCACGGTGCACGCCGCGTCTCCTTCTGCCAGTCGAGTAGGGCCTCAGAACCGAAGGAAAATCGAATGCGCAGTGAGCTGTCGCGCTCATCGTGAGCGATCCACGACAGCTTGGCGTAGAGATCGCGCGCTGAGATGCGCCCGCCGCTGCGCCCGTGGACGAAGACCTTCTCGAGCTCGCGCGTATCGGCGGCGTCGATCGTCGCGCCCGCTGCAATCCAGCGACGCGCGTCGAGACGCTCGTGCAGCATGCCTTCGAAGCTCTCACCCGAGCGCGCGCGATCGAACAACTCGAGCGAAGCCGCTACGGCATTTGTGTGTCGCGCGAGGGACGTTGCCGTGGCTCCGCGCAACACGATCGGCAGGTCGGCGTCGAAGCGCGCGCGGGCCTCCGCCAAGCGAGCCGGGCGACTCCACTCGCGGAAGAACTCCACATCAGTCGGACGGTGCGAACCATGGCGCACGCCGCGACGCACCAGCACCACGGAAGATCGGTTCGATGCGGTCGAAGGCTTCGCCGAAGGATGCTTCGCTGACGTCACAGCGACGCATGGTAGCGCTGCGCGCAGGTCACGCTACCCTTGCGCGCCATGAGCTTTGTCGACGCACGCGCTGCCATCCGCTTCGCCACGGACAAGATGCAGAAGGTCAACCTGTTCGAGACGCCGCACATGTTCTGCGACGTCTATTGCCTCGAGCCGGGGCAAGCGCAGAAGCCGCATGCGCACGCCGAGGCGACCAAGTTCTACTTCGTGCTCGAGGGTCGCGTGCGCGCGACCTTGGGCTCCGAGATCCGAGAGCTCGGACCGGGCGAGCTTGCGTGGTCCGCGCCGGGAGAGCCCCACGGAGTCGAGAACCTGTCCGGCGAGCGCGCCGTACTGCTCGTAGCGATGGGACCCAACCCGAACGCAGCGCAGCGCCCCTAGCTTCGCGCGGAGGGCGGAGAGCCCGGGGGCCCGCCTTCGTGAGCTCGGAAGTCCAGCGAGCGACCCTCGTGCGTCGCGGGAGCCCCCTGCCCAGAATGCTGGTTCGCGCTTAGTGTGGGGCGAGGTTTTCCGGCGTAACGCCGCCCCTACAGCCCGGATTCCACCGGCTGCCCCCCCCATGAAGCAGCACCTCCACCTCTCCGGTGTCGTTCCCCTCGTCCTCGCCAGCGCCGCCTTCTTCGTGCTGGGAGACCTCACACCCCCGCCCGGTGCCGTCGCGCCTTCGGGCAAGGTCCTGACCGAGCTCGAGCCCCGCATCGCGGTCAACGTGACCAACACGCCCGGCGACGCGAACTCCGTCTTCCGCATCACCCAGCGCGGGTCCTATTACCTCACCGGCAACGTCGTAGGTGCGATCGCCAAGCACGGGATCGAGATCGAGGCGAGCAACGTCACCCTCGACCTCAACGGATTCTGTCTGTTCGGTCTCCCAGGCACGCTCGATGGCGTCGCCTCGACGGGGACGCTCTTCAACGTCACGGTCAAGAACGGCGGGATCGAAGGCTGGGGCGACGACGGGATCGACCTCTTCGCTACCAAGGGTGCCGAAGTGTCGAACGTGCGCGCCAAGAGCAACTCTGGTGACGGCATCTACGTTTTTGACTCGGCAGTGATTCGGGTTGTTCCTCGGTCGCGAACGTCGGCTACGGATTCTTCGCGCAAGACAACTGCACCTTCTCGAACTGTAGTGCCAACGAAAACCTAGGAGACGGCTTCTTTGCCTTCGACAGTCACAGCATTTCCGGCTGCGTAGCCAGCTACAACAGCGGGAGTGGGTTTACCGTTCAGGGCGGCTGCAGCTTCTCGGATTGCGTGACGACGGGCAACAGTGGCCATGGCTTTGCCACAGGCGCGGGATGCACGCTGACTGGGACGAACGCCTTCTTCAACCAGCTCCTAGGTTTCACCTTGGGCTCGAACAACGTCGCAACCGACTGCGCCGTATCCAACAACCAAAGCGGCGGCATCGCGGCCAACTCCGGCTGCGCCATCTCGCGCTGTAGCGTCAACAGCAACGCAGGAGTGGGCATCTCCGGGAGCACCGGAACCATCGAAGGCTGTGTCGTGAGCGGCAACGGCGGCGACGGGATCCGCGTCGGCTTCCGCAGCTTCGTCCTCCGCAACAACTGCAACTCCAACGGAAGCGGCCTCAGCGACGGTGCGGGCATCCACGCGACGGGCAACGACAATCGCATCGAGGGAAACACATGCTCCATCAGCGACCGCGGAATCGATGTGGACACCACGGGGAGCATTGTCATCCGCAACACCTGCAGCGGAAACACCACGAACTGGGACATCGTCGCTGGCAACTCGGTTGCACCGATCATCAGCACCTCGACCAACGCCGCCGCGATCCTCGGCAGTACGTACGCCGGCAGCCTCGGCTCCACCGACCCCAACGCCAACTTCACCTACTCGCCCGTTCGTGAGTCACAACATGAAGCCCACCAGCTTTCTTTCCGCCAGTGCTCCGCTCCTCGTCGCAGCCGCTGCCGTTCTCGCCGTCGGCGATCTGAACCCGCCGCCGGGCGCCGTCGCCGCCACAGGCAAGAGCCTGACCGAGCTCGAGCCGCGAATCGCGATCAACGCGACGAACACCCCGGGAAACTTGAATAGCGTCTTCAGGATCTCGCAGCCAGGCTCCTACTACCTGACCGGCAACCTCACCGGCGTCTCGGGCAAGTCTGGCATCGAGATCGCCGCGAACAACGTCGTGCTCGATCTGAACGGTTACACGCTGCAGGGTGTCTCCGGCAGCTTATCCGGAGTGAGCGTGCAGCTGGCGGCCGACGCGCTGACGATCCGCGACGGCGTGGTAGCCAACTGGGGCTTCGAAGGTGTTTTCCAATCAGCCACCTGCACCGGTGCCTTGATTGAAAACGTTCAAGCGATCGGCTGCTCGAGCCATGGATTTGCGCTGGCGGGCGAAGCGACGGTCCTGTCCAAATGCAACTCAGTTTCCAACCTCGGAGATGGATTCAACATGGGCGTCGGGTGCGTGCTCACGAAATGCACCTCGTACTCCAATAACGGGAACGGAATTGTTCTCTCCTCCATAGGAACCATCTCGGACTGTACCGTGCGATCGAATGGCGGTCACGGCATCCGAGCCGAGTCGAATGGCCTCGCCCACATCGCGAACTGCGTTGTTGTCGACAACGCGCTCGATGGTATCCGAGTTCGACTCGGCTGCATGGTTCTAAACAACAGCTGCGCCTTCAACGGTGCTGGCGTCGGAAGTGGCTCCAACATCCACGTCTTGGGGAGCAACAATAGGATCGAAGGCAACCAGTGCCTGAACGCGGACATCGGCGTAGACGTCGATCTCGCCGGCAACACCATCCTTCGCAACACTTGCGCAGACAACGTGACCAACTGGGACATCGTCCCCAACAATATCTACGGTCCGATCGTCGACCGTCGCGTACCGGGGAGCGCCGCCGTTCTCGGCAACTCCGCGACGAGCTCGCTCGGAACGACGGACGCCAACGCCAACTTCTCCTACTAGGGCCCAACGTAAGAACACACCATGAAGCGCTCCACTCTTCTTTCCACGGGCACGCCCCTCCTCGTCGCTGCGGCGGCCGTCTTCGCGCTCGGCGATCTCAATCCGCCCGCGGGCTCGGTGACGGCCAGCGGCAAGCGTCTCACCGAAATCGAGCCGCGCATCGCCATCAACGCGACCAACACACCCGGAGATGCCGACAGCATCTTCAAGATCACGCAACCGGGTTCGTACTACCTGACAGGCAACGTCACCGGTGCGCCTGGCAAGCACGGCATCGAGATCGCTACGTACGACGTCACGCTGGATCTCAACGGCTTCGAGCTCATCGGTTCGGGCGCAACCTCGCTCGATGGCATCTCGACCACCAGTTCGTCGTTCAACATCACGGTTCGAAACGGCACGATTCGGTCCTGGGGCGACGACGGTCTAGACCTGAACACACAAACTTCGGTGAACAGCGTCGTCGAGAACATCCTGGCAAACGGCAACTTGGACGTTGGCATTGCCGTCGGGCTCGGCTCCGTAGTTTCTGGCTGCGTTGCGCGAAATAACGCCACGGGCATTCTTACTTTTATATCCTGCACAGTCCGAGATTGCACTGCGACGTTGAATGGGGTCAACGGCTTTCAGCTCTTTGGCGATTGCCAAATTTTCGGATGCACGGCGTCCTACAACGGCACGAATGGAATTGATGCTGGCAACGCCTGTTCTGTCATGCAGTGTGTCGTGACGACGAATGGTAGCAATGGAATCGCAGTGCTCGGCGACTGCAGGGTCGTCGGGAACACATGTGATCAGAATGGCTTTGGCGCAGGAGTGGTGGACGGTGCTGGCATACTCGCAACCAGCAGCGACAACCGTATCGAAGCCAACAACTGCACCGACAACTTGCGCGGTCTCGACGTCAACGCTTCGGGCAACATCATCCTCCGCAACACCTGCAGCGGAAATACCACGGACTGGGACATCGTCGCACAGAACGTGTTCGGCCCGATCATCGACCGCCGCACCCCAGCGAGCGCGGCGGTCGTCGGGTTCTCCGCGGCGAGCTCGCTGGGAACGACCGATGCCAACGCCAACTTCTCCTACTAGGGCCCAACGAGGAACACACCATGAAGCACTGGGCACTCTGGGCGCTGCTCGCGCTCGCAGCTCCGGCGGCGGCGCAGTCGAACGTCTCGACCGCGTCGAAGTTTGGCTGGCAAGAGAACACGGGCTGGATGAACTGGCGCGACGCCAACGGCGGAGTGCAGGGCGTCGTGATCGGCACGCAGTTCCTCTCGGGCTACGCGTGGGGCGAGAACATCGGCTGGGTCCACTTCGGCGATGGAACGCCGACGAGCGGCACGGCCTACGGCAACCTCAACGGCACCGACTACGGCGTCAACGTCTCTCCCTCGGGCGCGCTCAGCGGCCTTGCGTGGGGTGAGAACGTCGGCTGGATCAACTTCGGGCCCTTCGCCTCGCTGCCTGCGGGTCAGCAGGCGCGCGTGGACCTCCCCGCCGCGCGCATCCGCGGCTATGCGTGGGGCGAGAACATCGGCTGGCTCAACCTCGACGACGC
Organism: Planctomycetota bacterium; assembly: GCA_044355055.1. GTDB lineage: Bacteria > Planctomycetota > UBA1135 > UBA1135 > F1-120-MAGs118. The sequence continues at coordinate 6,705 of JBIKYW010000097.1, forward strand.
GACGAAGTTCGTCGGCATCGACTGCCCCGACTCGGACGGCGACGGCGTGAACAACTGCGTCGACGGCTGCCCCAACGATCCGGCGAAGAGCGCCCCGGGCCAGTGCGGCTGCGGCGTGGCCGACACGGACTCCGACGGCGACGGCACCGCGAACTGCAACGACGGCTGCCCGAGCGACCCGCTCAAGGTCGCGCCGGGAGCGTGCGGCTGCGGCATCGCGGACACCGACTCCGACGGCGACGGCATTGCGAACTGCAACGACGGCTGCCCCAACGATCCGACGAAGATCGCACCGGGCATCTGCGGCTGCGGCGTGGCGGACACGGACTCCGACGGCGACACGCTCGCCAACTGCATCGACAACTGCCCGGCCGTCTCGAACTTCAATCAGCTCGACTCGGACGGGGACCTGCGCGGCAACGTCTGCGACAACTGCCCGTCGGTCTCGAACAACAACCAGCTCGACTCGGACGGCGACGGGCGGGGCAACGTCTGTGACAACTGTCCGACGGTGTCGAACTCCACGCAGACCGACAGCGACGGCGACGGCACGGGCAACGCCTGCGACGGCTGCCCGAACGACCCGCTCAAGGTTGCGCCGGGCGTTTGTGGCTGCGGTGTCGCGGACGCGGACTCGGACGGCGACGGCACGCTCAACTGCAACGACGGCTGCCCGAACGACCCGCTCAAGATCACGGCGGGCATCTGCGGCTGCGGCGTGTCCGACGTCGACTCGGACCTCGACGGTGTCGCGGACTGCGTCGACAACTGCGACAACATCGCGAACCCCGGCCAAGCGGACTGCGACGCGGACGGCGTGGGCAACGTGTGCGAGCTCGCCGCGGGCTCGCAGTGGGACACGAACGGCAACGGCACGCCGGATCAGTGCGAGGCGTGCCCGAACGTGATCACGTACTGCACGGCGGGCACGACGACGAACGGCTGTGCGGCCACGATGTCGGCGAGCGGCAGCGCGAGCATCTCGGCTCCGTCGGGCTTCGTGCTGCGCGCGACGAACGTCGAGGGCCAGAAGCAGGGCATCCTGTTCTATGGACTGTTCGGGCCGAACAACGCGCCGTGGTCGCCGGGCAGCACGAGCAAGCTGTGCGTGCGTACGCCGGTGCAGCGCATGCTGAACCTCTCGAGCGGCGGCACGGCGAATGCGTGCAACGGCGTGCTCCAGACCGACTTCCAGTCGTATCTGGCGTCGAACCCGTCGGCGCTCGGCGCACCGTTCGGAGCGGGCATCGTGGTCAACGTGCAGGCGTGGTTCCGCGACCCGCCGGCGCCGGGCACGACGAACCTCTCCAACGGCCTGCAGTTCCGCACCTGCCCGTGAGAGCGACGGCCGGGACACCGGCCGGGAAACCCGAGCGCGCCCCGCGCGATGGCCCGAGCGGCTGTCGCGCGGGGCGCGCGGCTTGTTTGAGCGAGGGCCGCGATCCGTTCCATGTTTTGGCAGTTTGCAGCTTGGATTGGCGTCGCTTTGGACCATATGGTCGCGCTCTGTCGGCTCGAAGGAGCCGGTCCTCCCTCAAGAACATCGGGGAAGTTCTCTAGCCACACACTTCGATTCTCGGTTGGGCGCGCGCCCTGTTCCGCGTTCGGGTGTCGAAGGCTCTAGGTACGGAGAGAGAGTCTGGAATCGCCGCGAAATTCAGCGGAGTCAGGAATTGCTTGCAGACGCACGTGGAGTACGTGATTGCTCGAAGTGACATCGGCGTCGATGGGAGTTACGCCATCGATGTGGAGTCCGCGACGGACGAACTGAAGTTCGCCCCATGCTTCGCACTGCGGACCTTGGAAGTGCGCGGCGGAGCTGGGCTGCGCGTGCTCGACCTATCGGCGCTTCCGGAGGATCTCGTCGTGCATGTCGTCGACCTGCCCGCGCTGGAGCGAATCGTGCTTCCGGTCGGGGTCGGCTGCAGGCTGCATCTGGCGCTGAGCGCGACGCCCGCGCTGCGCATCGACGGAAGCGTGCGCTGGATCGACGCCCGCTGGCCGGGCAACAAGCGTGACGTCGAGCTCAACGCCAGTTGGAACACGAAATCCGTCGCCCTGAGGCCGCGCGTGCTGCACGGGGCGTGGATCGGCACTGCGGCGCTCGTTCCAAAAGACGTGCAGTTCGCGTGCACCCTCGGCGAGCGAGCGAAGTCCGTCGACCTCCGGCGCTGCGCGGCCTTGGTGGCGTTGGTTGCGGAGGAGCTCTTCTTCGTGCAGCGGACCGCAAAGGACGTGACGCTCGCGACTCCGCACGAGCTACTTCTGCGGGAGCTCTCGTCGCAGGGCCGACTCTTGCAGAGCTCCGCCAAGAGCACGTTGCTCGCGGTCGTGCGCGCACTCGAGGATGGCCAGCCCCTCGAAGGCACGCTGATGGTCGAGTTCGTCCGGCACTGGAAGAACGATCCGCTTCCCGCACTCGAAGCTCTCGCAGAGCTGTCGCCGGAGGTGTCCGGCGCGA
>JBIKYW010000544.1:0-2720 GCA_044355055.1 Planctomycetota bacterium
CCCGCCGGAGTTCCGCGTCAGCCGCGGCTTGATGGGGGGCTTCGGCATGGCCGTGAATCCGGGGCTCCTCTACCCGCCGATCGAGCTCGCCCACGTTGCGAGCGTGCTCGAAGCGGAGGGGCACGAGGTGACGATCCACGACGCGGATGCGCTCGGAAGCGACGCCGCGCAGACGGTCGCATCCGTGGCGGAAGCGCGCCCCGCCTTCGTCGCGCTCGACAGCTCGAGCACTTCGCTCGACCGCGACCTCGCGCTGGCGCGCGCGATCCGCGAGCGACTGCGAATCCCTGTGGCGATGCTCGGCAGCCAGGTGACGTTCACGCCCGGCGAGATCTTCGAGCGCGACAACGTCGACTGCGTCGTACGCGGCGAACCCGAGTACACCGTGCGCGACCTCGCGCGGCGTGTCGCCGCGGGCGAGCCGTTCGCCGGAGTCGAGGGCATCACGTGGAAGCGCGGCGACGGCGAGATCGTGCACGAGCCCGAGCGCGAGAAGATCAAGGACCTCGACGCGCTGCCGCTGCCCGCGCGCCACCTGCTCCGCAACGAGCTCTACCGCTTCCCGGGCGTCGACGGACCGATCACCACGGTCAAGAGCTCGCGCGGCTGCCCGCTCGACTGCTCCTTTTGCGGCTACACGCTCGCCCAAGGGCTGCGTTTCCGCTTCCGCAGCCCGCAGAACGTACTCCGCGAGCTCGTCGAAATCGTGCGCGTGCACAACGTGCATCACGTCGTCTTCCGCGATCCGATCTTCACGACCCGCAAGGACCGCGTGCACGAGATCTGCGACGGGATCCTCGCCGAAAAGCTCGAACTCAAGTGGCAGTGCGAGACGGCGGTGAAGGTGCTCGACCGCGCACTGCTCGAAAAGATGGCGCGCGCAGGCTGCGTCCACATCTCGCTCGGCGTCGAGTCCGGCAACGCGGAGATCCAGCGCAAGCACTGCGGCTCGAAGCTGCTCGACCACGATCAGGCCGCGAGGGTCTTCGCGGATGCGCGCGAGCTCGGCATCGAGACGCGCGCCTTCTGCATGATCGGCTTCCCCGAGGAGACGCCGGCGATGGTCGAAGACACGCTGCGCTTGGTCGAGCGCTGCGATCCGGACCAAGTGCAGTTCTGCGCGGTCACCGCGTACCCCGGCACGCCGCTCTACAAGCTCCTGAAGGGCGAGCGCGAATTCGACTACGCGACGATGACGGGCTTCAAGGCGCTAGAGGGCAACGAGCACATGAGTGCGGCCGAGATCGAGGCCAAGATCCGTGAGGCCTATCGGCGCTTCTACCGCCGACCGCGCCGCCTCGTGCGCGAGCTGCGTCACCCGCTGCGCCTCGCGGGCAAGGTCGTGCGCTACTTCACGCTGTTCCGCGCCCGCGCCTGACGGCCGCCAACGAACGTGCGCGGCGCCCGTCACGATTCCCATCGTGCGGACGCCGCGCCGAACCTTCCCCCGCGGGGAACTCCGCTCTCAGTTACCGTTGCCCGGGAACGGCGGCCAGTTGCGCGGCTTCATGCGCTCGTCGACGACCAGCGCCTCGGTGCCCGCAGGCAGAACTTGCAGGGACTTCAGGAACTCGATCACACAGTTGCGGCCGTAGTCGTCGAGCGAGAGGAACGCGAGTCGCGTGCCGTCGGCTTCGCCGAAGTGGTTGAGCACCGCCTCGCGCAGCGTCGTGAAGCGACCGTGGTGGAAGTAGGGCGCCTCGTTCGCGCAGCCCCACAGCTTCTTCGTAAGGAACTTGGCGTTGCCCGCGCGGAACGCCACGGAGCCGGCGGGCGCGTGCATGTCGAGGCTCTCGCGGTTGGGGTCGCTGGGGCCACCGGCGCAGATGTCGTGCAACTTCAGGTCCGTGAAGGCCGGGACGCGCGTCACACCACCCGTCGACTTGAGGCGCGGGCTCGGCAGGTCCTCGCTGTTCAGGTTGACGGAGAACACGCCGTGCTGCGCCACGTACGCGTCGCCGAGCGAGAGGTTGCCCGCGGGGCTATAGGGGCTGGGTTCGCTGAAGGTGGTTCCCTGAAGCGGAAGCTCCGGAACGTGGCATGTGGCGCAGCCGATCGAGACGAAGAGCTCTTCGCCGTTGCGAATCGCCGCCTCGTACGCCGAGTTCTTCGGAATGACGCGGCCGGGGACCGCCAGCGTCGCTTGGAAGACCGTCACTGCCGTGACGTCGGCGGTCGTCAACTCGTTCGCGTAGCCGTCTTGGTCCGCATCGCCCGCTCCGAAGCGCTCCACCGACTGAATGCCGTGGTGGTGGTTGAAGGCGTTGTTCGAGAACTGACGCAGCGAGGTGACCGCGCCCGCCTGATGGAACGGCTTGAGCACGAGGTTCGGCTTCGCGCCTCCCGGCGTCGCGATGCTGCCCGCGCTGAGACCCGTGACGCCGCTCGCGTCGTAGGCGCCGCTCGCGCTGCGAGAGAGCACGCCGAACGAAACGCCCTTGCTCGAGAGCGCGACGCTGGATCCCTGAGCGAGCGCGTCGCGCTGCGCCTGAAGATCCGCCGTCATCTGCCGCGCGAGCAGCTCGATGTAGCCAGATCCGTACATGCCGAGGCTGGCGCGGAAGTTCGACATCTCGTCGAGCGCGACCGCCTGCCCGGTCTCGTCGACACGGCCGCGCAGCGGGACGTTGTCGAGCGGATCGAAGTCGACGAAGTCGAAGCGCTGGCCGAGAACGAAGACCCCGGCCGTGAAGTCGCCGCCGCCGCCGGGCAGTCCGAAC
>JBIKYW010000545.1:0-2707 GCA_044355055.1 Planctomycetota bacterium
ATCTGCAACGCGCGCTTCGGCGCCTCGGGCACGCCCACCGCCGGCCAGTCGTGGTACTTCCAAACTTGGTACCGCGATCCCACCGGCCCGTGTGGCTCCAACGCGAACGTCACCAACGTCGTGCGCGTCACCTTCCTTCCCTGAAAACTGCAGGGTTGGAGTACCTTGGGAGACTAGGGAACTGCGCGGTGGTTGGAGCCGTCGAAGACGGGCCCAGCGTGCCCGCGCGCGCTCCTGAACCCCCACGATGAAGTCGCTCTACGTCTCGGTCGCGCTTGGCGCGTTCGCTCCTGCCGCGCTGGCGCAGCAGTTCCAACATCTCTCGGGGCTGCTACCGGGAACGGCCCGCTGGACGGAGGGGGTCGAGGCGGCCGACGTCGATCGCGACGGGGACCTCGACTTGTTCTTCGCGGACGGCGAAGGCTTCAACGTCGCGGGCGTGAAGCGCCAGAACGTGCTGCTCATCAATCAGTTCGTGCCGAGCGGGACACTCTCGTTCACCGACGAGAGCATCGCGCGGCTCGGCGCGCGCGTGTCGAACGCGAAGGCGGTGATCACTGGCGACGTCAACGGCGACGGGTGGGTCGATGCGCTCGTGTGCAACGCGTGGGACACCGACGTGCCGTTTCTCTACATCAACCAAGGCGCAGCGAATCCGGGCTTTTTCGCGATGGAGAGCGCGGCGCGCGGCTTCACGACACCCGTGAGCTCCGGCGGCGGACAGTTCGGCGACATCGACGACGACGGCGACCTCGACTTGGTGCTCAACGATGCGTACCTCGGCACCGCGGCGCGGCGGCCGCGCGTCTACGTGAACAACGGGCTCGGCGTGTTCACTTACACCGCGGCGGCGATGAGCGCGGCGCCGACCAAGACGGCGCAGATGGAGACGCACCTCGCCGACGTCGACAACGACTGGGACCTCGACTTCGTGGGCTTCACGCGCGCCGCGAACGGCGGGACGAACCACTACTTGCTGCTCAACAACGGCGTGGGCACGTTCGCACCCGCGCCGGTGACGATCCCATCGAACTCGGCTTCGACCTACGCGGGCGAGGTCGGCGATCTCGACGGCGACAACGACCTCGACATGTTCCTTGTGAGCTCGTCGTCTTTCAACGAAGGCGCGATCCGCAACAACCTGAGCGGCAGCGCGCTGGGCTTCACGGCGCAGACGGTGCTCACCGACAGCAACGACGACAACGAGATCTGCTTGTTCGACTGGGACGTCGACGGCGACTACGACGTGCTGGTCGGCTCGCTCTCCAACACGCGTGAGACGATGTGGACCAACGGCGGCAGCGGAAACTTCACCGCGGCTCCTGCAACGCTCATCACGGCGATCAGCGATCCGACGCTCGACGCGACCGTCGCGGATCTCGACAACGACGGCCGCTACGACATCGTCACCGCGCAGGGTGAGAGCAACACGGCGCAGTGGGCGAACAAGGTCTATCGCAACACCGGACCCGTCGATGCGCGCAAGCCCGTGCTCGTGGCGCAGAACGAACCGACGAGCGTGCAGGCCGCGGGTCCGTGGAAGGTGCGCGCGAAGATTCGCGATCAGGTGCTCGACAATGGCCTCAATTGGGTCAAGGCGAGCGCGCGCTACGTCGTGCGACGCACGACCGCCGTCGAGAGCGTGTTCTTCAACGTGGGCGGGATTTCCCAGCCGAGCGTGACGATCTCCGCGGGCGGCATCGTTCGGCTGACGAGTGGCTCGGGCGCGGATACGGTGCAATTCACCAGCGCGCCCTACGACCACACGGTCTCGATCCCCGGTGGCGGATCCGCAGACGTCGTGCTCGTTCACCCAGGTGTCTACACCTACACGCTCGTGAACTTGGGCTTCAGTGGGACGATCACGGTGACGGGCAGCGACGCGAGCGTGGCGGGCCTGCACATGGGCGGTCAGCAGTACCGCTTCCTGCTGAGCGACAACGCGGGGGGCACGGGCAAGGCGCTCGTGTACGAGCTCGTGTTCACCGATGCCGCGGGCAACACACGCGTCTCGGCGCCGCGCACGCTTCCGCTCATCGACTGCACGATGTCCACCTACTGCACGGCGAAGACCAACAGCCTCGGCTGCGTGCCGACGATTCTGGCTGCGGGGAGCCCGAGCACCGTCGCGGGCTCGGGCTTCACGATTGCGGCGCAGTCGGTGCTGAACCAAAAGTCCGGACTCTTCTTCTTCAGCCTGAGCGGCACTGCGGCGCAGCCGTTCCAAGGCGGCACGATGTGCATCGCGCCGCCGCGCCTGCGCTCGCAGATCCTGAGCTCGGGTGGCTCGGCGAGCGGCAACGACTGCAGCGGGGCCTTCGCGCTCGACTTCAACAGCTACATGCGTGCGAATCCGGCGCTGTTCGGCGTCGGCGACGTCGTGACAGGCCAGTTCTGGAGCCGCGATCCCGCGGATCCGTTCCAGACGAGCCTCACCGACGCCATCCGGTTCGGCCTCTGCCAGTAGCTAGGCCCGCGTGAGCCAGCCGTGGCGATCGGGCTTCGCGCCCGAGACGAGCGCGCGGAACTCGGCTTGGAGTCGCGCCGTGATCGGACCGCGCGTGCCGGAGCCCACGGGCTTGCGGTCGATCGCGCGCACCGGCGTGATCTCCGCGGCCGTCCCGCAGATGAAGAGCTCCTCGGCGCAGTAGAGCAGCTCGCGCGGCATCGTCACTTCACGAACTTCGATGCCAGCATCCCGCGCGAG
>JBIKYW010000546.1:0-2700 GCA_044355055.1 Planctomycetota bacterium
AATCGCGGACTCAATCTTGCCGCGGTGGCGCACGATGCCGGAGTCGCCGAGCAGCGCGTCGACCTTGCGCGGCGTGAATCGCGCGACGGACTCCATGTCGAAGCCATCGAAGGCGCGCCGGAAGTTCTCGCGCTTGCGCAGGATCGTGAGCCAGCTCAAGCCCGCCTGAAATCCCTCCAGGCAGAGCTTCTCGAAGAGGCGCGTGTCGTCGCGCTGCGGAAAGCCCCACTCGCGGTCGTGATAGGCACGGTAGAGCGCGTCGTCGGTACACCAAAAGCAGCGGCTCACACCGTCTTCGCAGTGGACGATCCCGTCGATTTTTCGCGCCATGCGGTGATTGTCCGCTGAGCCGCACACACCGCGCAACAGCGACTCGTTAGCATGGCGCCGATGGTCTTCCGCCTCCTCCCGATCGTCTCCGTCCTCGCACTGCCGCTCGCTGCATCCGCGCAGTCCTCCAACGCCCGCTACGAGCTCGCGTGGCGCACCAGCGCGTTCGAGCGCGCGTGGATGGCGACCACGGCCGAGCAGCACGCAGCCGTGCTGCCTACGGTCGAAGCCGCGGTGCAGCGGTTCTTCTCGATGGACTTCGCCGGAGTCGCGTCGGCGCTCGACGAAGCGCGGTTGTCGCTGGAGCAGCGCAGCGGTCCGCTGGACCTCGAACGCTTTGCGGTCCAACCGCAGCTTCGGCTCGTCGACGCCGCGTCGACGTCGCTCGCGCTCACGATCTCGCCGCTCTATGAGGCAGAGAGTGCCGCGCCGTTCGCGTTGCGCGCGTCGTTTCACGGCAAGTCGCTCGCGGTCGAGCCTGCGAGCATCGAGGTGCCCGCGAAGGGGGCCGATCGCGGAGTGCGCCTCTCGCTCGACGGCGTTGCGGCGCTCGGAGACATCACGATCGAAGTGGAGCTCTCGCGCGAAGGTGGTGCGCGTGCGGTGCGCGAGGTGCGACTGTCTCGCGCGGAGTCGGTGGAGAGCCGTATCGCGGCACTGAAGACTGCGCTCAACGCGCTGCCGGAGTCGGCGCCGACGCTCGAGCGCGAGACGGTGCGCACCAACGTCGAGCTGCTCGAGAAGCTCTCCAAGTCGTCGAACGAGGAGACCGACTTTCCCGCAGCGGCGCTGCTCGCGGACAGCGAACGCATGGCGGAGCAAGCGACGAAGGCGGAGCGCTGGTTTGGAGTCGAGCGCAGCGGCGAGTCGTGGATGACGGTTCCCAGTGGCAAGAACGGCGCGCGCGTCCGGCTGTTTGTGCCCGAGGGACTGTCGGCAGAGCGCAAGGTGCCGCTCGTTGTCGCACTCCACGGCGCGGGCGGCAGCGAGAACATGTTTTTCGATGCGTATGGCGACGGCCGGATCGTCGAGCTGTGCCGCACGCGCGGCTGGATGCTCGTGGCGCCGCGCGTAGGGTTCATGGGAACCCCGGTTTCCGCGGTGCTTGGAGCGCTGCGCGAGCGCTATCCCGTCGATTCGGAGCGCGTGCTCGTCATCGGCCACTCCATGGGCGCGGGCGTTGGACAGCAGCTCATGGCGAAGGACCCCGGGGCCTATCGCGCGTTCGCCGCACTCGGCGGCGGATCGGGGCTCAAAGATGCCAGCGCGCTCGCGACGAAGCCGATCTTCGTCGCAGCGGGCGAGCGCGACTTCGGCCGACGCGGCGCAGAGGCGCTGCACAAGTCGCTCGCGGCGGCCGGCTCGACGGTCGCGCAGCTGCGCATCTACCCCAACTGCGAGCACTTGATGATCGTCGTCGACGCGCTGCCCGACGTGTTCGCTTCGTGGGACGCGCTGCTCGCGGCAAGGTAGCACGCCGATGCTTGCAGCCTTCGCACTCGCGCTCGCGCAGGATGTTCGCATCTCGCTGCGCGTGGACTTCGGTCCGATCGGGCGGCCCGCAGTCGTTCGTGAGCTCAAGCTGCCGCGCGGGACAAACTTGGTCGAGGCGACGCGGCGTGTGTGCAGCGTCGAACAGGACTGGCTGTGCTGCTCGAAGGACGACGTTTGGTCGATCGACGGCGTAGGGCCGGACACGCGCCTCGATCGCTATTGGATGTGGAACCTCGACGGCGCCATGGGCCCGAATTTTCCGGTCAAGCACGTCGTGTCGGACGGCGAGCGCATCGAGTGGCTGTACGTCGGAGGAAAGGAACCCGTGAAGCTGGAAGCCCGTGCGGTGTCGCTCTTGCCTGCTGCCACCGAGATCGCGCTCGCGATCGGCGCCGAGAATGCGCTCGTCGGCCTTTCGCACCTCTGTCGCCAGCCGCAGGGGCGGGAGCTGCCACGCGTGATGTCGACGACGGTCGACTCGGACGCGTGGAGCATGGGAGGGATCGACGCGTACCTGCGCGAGGCTGGGGCGCGAGGGGAGACGCTCTACTCGCTGGACGAGGAGCGCATTCGGGCGCTCAAGCCGACGGTGGTGATGAGCCAGGGCCTGTGTCCGGTGTGCGCCGCTACGCCGCAGGATGTCGAGCGTTCGCTGGGGAAGGACAAGTGCGCGGAGCTGCTCGTGTTGACGCCGCGCTCGCTCGCCGATGTGGCGCAGAACATCCGCGACGTCGGCAAGGCACTCGGCCGCGACTCCGCCGCGACGATCGCGGCGCGCGACTTCGAGCGGCGCATCGAGAAGCTGCGCAGCGAGCTGCGAGAGAAGGTGCTCCCGCGCGTTGTAGTGTTGGAGTGGTTCGAGCCGCTGTGGGTCTC
>JBIKYW010000098.1:0-9055 GCA_044355055.1 Planctomycetota bacterium
GGTCTTCGATCACTTCGAGCGGCGCGGCAGCGAGCGTTGGCGTTCGCGCGAAGTGATCGAAGACCTCCCCGTTGGGGCTCGAGCCACTGTGACGGGCTGACTCGGGGCTGCGAGCGAGCATCCGATGGACGCCGCCGAAGCCTCAGCGGCGTCCGCGTTGTACGATGAGAAAGCTCGCGACGTCGCCCGCAGGCGTGAGGTGATTGCGCGGCGCGGGCTTATTGCGCGGAGAGGGTGACGAGCTTGGCGCCGCTGGCGACGGCTTCTTTTTCTTTGACGTGGAGGGACTTCACGGTGCCGTTGGAGGGAGCGGCGATTTCGTTTTGCATCTTCATCGCTTCGAGGATGAGGAGGGGCTGGCCCTTTTCGACGCTGTCGCCTTCCTTGACGAGGAGCTTGACGACGACGCCGGGCATGACGCTCTTCACGGTGCCGCCGCCCTTTTGGGACTCGCGCTCGGCGGCGTGGGCGGCGCGCTCGCGCTCGTCCTCGATCTCGACGGCGTAGAGGTGACCGGCGATGCCCGCGGTGACTTGGTGCTCGTCGCCCTCGATCGAGAGGCCCCACGAGCGACCTTCGGCGAGCAGCGCGACCTGCCCGAGGCTGTCGACCTCTTGGTAGTCGACGTCCATGTCCTTGCCGTCGCAGCGCACGAACAGCTTGCCCAAGCGCTCGACCACCTCGACCTCGTGGGCCTTGCCGTTGACGGTGACGAAGTACTTCACTGGGCACCTCCGGCGGTGGCGGGGACGTGGGGCGGATAGACGCTCTGACCGGCGCGGCTGCGCGCGGACCATGCGGTGCGATCGGCGGCCTGGGTGTGCAGGGCCTTGCGCTGCATCAGGAGGTGGCGGTGGATGGCGGAGGCGACCGCGACGAGCACGTCCTCGCCGCGCCGGGGAGTCGAGAGGTCCATGTGGGCGAGGAAGTGCGTGTCGAAGTCGCCCTTCACGAACTTCTCCTCTTCGAGGACGAGCAGCGCGACCGGCGCGCTCGTGCGCACGCCGCCGACGTTGAGCTCGGCGAGCGCGCGCTTCATGCGCTCGATGGCCGCATGGCGGTCGGGCCCCCAGACGATCAGCTTGGCGAGCATCGGGTCGTAGTTGAGGCTCACCTCCATGCCGCGGTAGATCGCGGCGTCGAGGCGCACCCACGGGCCGCCGGGCGCGCGCAGGTTGTGGATCGTGCCGATCGAAGGCACGAAGCCGTTGAAGGGGTCCTCGGCGTTGATGCGCACCTCGATGGACCAGCCGTTCTTCTTCGCGAGCACGTCGTCCTGCGTGTAGCCGAGCTTTTCGCCGGCCGCGATGCGGATCTGCTCGCGCACGAGGTCGACGCCGTAGACCATCTCGGTCACGGGGTGCTCGACCTGCAGGCGCGTGTTCATCTCGAGGAAGAACACCTCGCCCTTCGAGTAGAGGAACTCGACGGTGCCCGCGTTCTGGTAGCCCACGGCCGCGCCCGCGCGCACCGCGATCTCGCCCATCTTGCGGCGCAGCGCGTCGTCGACGACCACGCTCGGCGCCTCCTCGATCAGCTTCTGGTGGCGGCGCTGGATCGAGCACTCGCGCTCGCCGTAGTGGACGCCGTTGCCGTGCTTGTCGAACAGGACCTGCACCTCGACGTGGCGCGGCTCGTCGACGTAGCGCTCCATGTAGAGCCGCCCGTCGCCGAAGCTCGCGAGCGCCTCGCCGCTCGCCGTGCGGAACGCGGTCGCCATCTCGGCGCGCGAGCGCACGAGCCGGATGCCCTTGCCGCCGCCGCCGGCCGCGGCCTTGATCGCGATCGGGTAGCCGATCTTCTCGGCCTCCTCGAGCGCGCGCTCGACGTCGTCGACCGGATCGACGAGGCCGGGGACGACCGGCACGCCCGCCTTGGTCATGTTGCGGCGGCTGGTGATCTTGTCGCCCATGGCCTCGATCGCCTCCGGCGGCGGACCGATCCACGCGAGCCCCGCCTCGGTCACCTTGCGGGCGAAGGCCGAGCGCTCCGACAGAAAGCCGTAGCCGGGGTGGATCGCCTCGGCGCCGGACTCCTTGGCGGCGGCGATCACCTTGTCCATGTCGAGGTAGCTGTCGCGCGGAGTCGAGCCGCCGAGCGCGACCGCGCTGTGGGCCATGCGCACGTGCAGGGCGCGCCGGTCGACGTCGGAGTAGATGGCGACGGGCTCGATGCCCATCTCTCGGCACGTGCGGATCACGCGGAGCGCGATCTCGCCGCGGTTGGCGATCAAAATGCGTCGGAACATGGGGGCGGGATTGTACGGACCGCGCCCCGCCCCTGCCCGCGGAAGGCTCTAGCGGCGCGGACGGACCCGCGCGGCCTCGGCCGGCACGTCGATCACCCGCGTGGGGCCGACGATGCGGGAGAGAGTGCGGGCGACGTCGCGCTCGGTGACTCGCCCCCGGGCGGCCCCGCGGGCTTCGACGGCCCGGCGGGCGAGGTCGTCGATCGAGAGCACCCCCTCGAGTCGGCCGCGCGCATCGACCACCGGCACCCGGCGCACGCGCCAGGCGCGCATCGTGCGCTCGGCGTCCTCGATCGTGGATTCGGGCCGGACCGTGTGGACCTCGGCGGTCATCGCCGAGTCGACGCGCACCTCGGTCAGCGCCGCGTCCGCCCGCAGGAGCGCCAGGCAGACGTCGCGATCGGTCACGACGCCGATCACCCGTCGGCGGCCGTCGACCACCGGCACGAACCCGCAGCGCCGCTCGCGCATGATCCTCGCAGCCACCGCCAGCGCGTCGCCCGGCCCGCAGGCCTGCACGTCGCGCGTCATGATCGCGGAGACGTTCATCGCTCGATCTCCATGGGCAGAAACCACGCCCGAACTCTGGGATTTTCGCGGGGGAGCCGAAGGTGAGCATCGTCTCGGGAGCGCCCGCGCTGCGCTGGGCCAAGCGCCCCACGGCGCCGGATCCGAAGTTCGGAGACGGGTGCGGGGCCCGCGCGTCGTAGGCTGACTCCCGCCCCGCCGGGGCAGGAGCCCGACCTCTTGAAGACCTTCCTCCGCCGCGCCTTCCTCGTCCTCGCCGTTCTGTTCGTCGCGATCCAGCTCGTGCCCTACGGGCGCGGCGAGGTCGACCCGCCGGTCACGAAGGAACCGACGTGGGACAGCCCGCGCACCCGCGAGCTCGCCGTGCGGGCCTGCTTCGACTGCCACAGCCGCACCCCGGTGCGCCCGTGGTATTCGCACGTGGCGCCGATCTCGTGGCTCGTGCAGCACGACATCGAGGAAGGGCGCGAGCACCTCGATTTCACCGCTTGGGACCAGCCCCAGCGCGACGCGCACGAGGCTGCCGAGACGATCGAAGAGGGCGAAATGCCGCCGGAGCTGTACCTGCCGCTGCACCCCGAGGCCCAGCTCTCCGCCGCCGAGAAGTCAGAGCTCATGAACGGGCTCAACGCGAGCCTCGCGGACGCGATCCGTCCGCAGCGACGAGGGCCTCCGCGCGCCGAGCGCGAGCGCGACGACGACTGACGCCCGTCGCGGTTCTCTGCGGAAAGAGGGTGGCGGCGGTCTGACGTGCAGGTTAGATTTGCGCCACCCTCGACGCGCGACGGAGGGGCCCTCCACCCTCGGGCCGACCCGCACGTGCGCGAACGGACCCCCAAGGATCCCCCACATGCCTGACTCCGTCGACACCGCAGCGCAGCGCGCTGCGACGACTCCGGACGTCCCGCCAGCTACGCACAACGGCCGCCGTACGGGCCGCGCGTTTTTCTATCCCGGCGTCACCGACGCCGAGTGGAACGACTGGAAGTGGCAGTTCAAGAATCGCGTCACGACGCTCGACGAGCTCGTCGCGAAGCTGCCCATCCCGCCGCACGAACTGGGACTGCGCAAGGAAGTGCTGTCGGACTTCCGCATGGGCATCACGCCCTACTACCTGTCGCTGATCGACGCGGACGACGAGGCCGACCCGATCCTGCGTCAGGTCGTGCCGCTCTCGGACGAGTACTACTTCCGCGCCGTCGGCGAAGAGGACCCGCTCGGTGAGGAGAAGTTCTCGCCGGTCCCGGGCATCACGCACCGCTACCCCGACCGCGTGCTGATGGTGATCTCGAACAACTGCGCCATCTACTGCCGCTACTGCACGCGCAAGCGGACCATGTACGACGGCGCGACGCCGGAGGTCGAGATCGACCGCATGGTCGACTACATCGCGCGCACGCCGCAGGTGCGCGACGTGGTCGTGTCGGGCGGAGACCCGCTCAACTACTCGACGCAGAAGCTCGAGTCGATCCTCTCGAAGCTGCGCGCGATCCCGCACCTCGAGATCATTCGCATCGGAAGCCGCGTGCCCGTGGCCTTGCCGCAGCGCATCGACGACGAGCTCGTCGAGATGCTGCAGCGCTACCACCCGCTGTGGGTCAACGTGCACTTCAACCACCCGCGCGAGCTCACCCCCGAGGCCGCGCGCGCCTGCGACAAGCTCTCGCGCGCGGGCATCCCGCTCAACAACCAGGCCGTGCTCCTGAAGGGCGTCAACGACTCGGTCGAGACGATCAAGGGCCTGTGCCAAGGCCTGATGCGCATGCGCGTGCGCCCGTACTACCTCTACCAGTGCGACCCCGTGCGCGGCGCGGAGCACTTCCGCACGCCGATCGCGAAGGGCATCGAGATCATCGAGGGCCTGCGCGGTCACACCTCCGGCTTGGCGATCCCGACCTACGTGGTCGACGCGCCGGGCGGCGGCGGCAAGATCCCGGTCCAGCCGCAGTACCTGCTGCGCTACGACGAGCACAAGGGCCGCGCGGTGCTGCGCAACTTCCAAGACAAGATCTACGAGTACTTGGAGCCCGGGTACTTGCGCGACGAGATCCGTCCGCCGGCACCGCGCGTGGCCGAGCCGGAGAAGCCTGCGGAAGAGCCCGTGAACGGCGCCGAAGTGAAGCCGCCGGTCGTCGGCAAGAGCCGCTGGGTGCGCAAGGGCGCCACCGCGCGGCGCGAGAAGAAGTAGACCGCGCGACTCCCGCCCGCTGCGCGCTCCATGCACATCGGCATCGCCTTCGACCTGAAGGCGGACTTCCTCGCGAAGTCCGCGGCTCCGCGCGTCGATGGGCCGGACGATCTGCTCGAAGAGTACGACTCGGACGCGACGGTCGCCGCGATCGAGCGCGTGCTCACGTCGCGCGGGCACCGCGTGACGCGCTTGGGCGGCGGCCGACGCTTCGCCGAGAACCTCCTGCGCGAGCGCGTCGACCTCGTGTTCAACATCGCCGAAGGCCACGGCTCGCGCTCGCGCGAGGCGCACGTGCCGGCGGTGTGCGAGATGTTCGGCGTGCCGTGCACGCACTCCGACCCGCTGACGATGGCCGTCACGCTCGACAAGGCGATGGCGAAGCGCGTGGTCGCGTCCTGCGGCGTGCCGACGCCGGAGTTCGTCGTGGTCGAGCGCCTCGAGGACCTCGCGCGCATCGCGCTGCCCTTTCCGCTGTTCGCGAAGCCCCTGTTCGAAGGTTCGAGCATGGGGATCCGCCGTCGCTCGCGCATCGGCGACCGCGCGGAGCTCGAAGAGCGCGTCGGGCAGCTGCTCGGAGACTATCGCGAGCCCGTGCTCGTCGAGGAGTTCTGCGGCGGCGCGGAGTTCACGGTCGGAGTGCGCGGGCAGGGGGCGAGTGCGCGCACGATCGGCACGATGGAGGTCGAGCCGCTGCTCGTCCCGCGCGAGCAGTTCGTCTACTCGCTCGAGGTGAAGCGCAACCCCAACTGGGCCGACGAGATCGCCTATCGCGTGCCGCCGCAGCGACCGCGCGAGGAAGTCGAGCGCGTCGAGAAGGTCGCGCTCGACGCGTACCGTGCGCTCGGCTGCCGCGACGTGTCGCGCATCGACGTGCGCTGCGACGCGCGGGGGACCCCGAAGTTCATCGAGTGCAATCCGCTGCCGGGCGTTGCGCCGGGATGGAGCGACCTCGCGATCTTGTGGGATCGTCTCGGCGGCAACTACGACACGATGATCGGCGCGATCCTCGACGAGGCTTGCGCGCGACTGAAGCTCGCCTGAGCAACTCTGCCATGGCGAGCATCACGGTCCTCTACAACGACGACGCGACGCTCGCGCACGGCTCGGAGCAGGATGCGATCGCGGTGCTGGCGGTGCGCGACTGCGCACGCAGCATCGGCGAGGCGCTCGCGAGCCGCGGGCACGCAGTGCATGTCGAAGGACTGCCCCCGGCGCGCGACGCCGTGCTGCGCGCGGTGGCCGAGGTCCGCAGCGAGCTGGTCTTCAATCTCGTCGAAGGCATCGGCGGAGACTCGCGGCTCGAGCAGGCGATGGCGTGGCTCTACGAGCTGCACGGCGTGCGGTACACGGGCTCGGGGCCGCGCGCGATGGCGCTGTGCATGGAAAAACCCGTCACGAAGGCGGTGCTCGCGGCCGCCGGGCTGCCCGTGCCGCGCGGAACGGTGCTCGCGCGCGGCGACGAGAGCGTCGCGGGCCTGCGCTTCCCGCTGATGGTGAAGCCCGCGCGCGAAGACGCGAGCCACGGAATCTCGATGGACTCGGTCGTGCGCGACGAGGCTGCGCTGCGTCGGCAGGCGCGCAAGCTGATCGAGACCTACGCCCAGCCGGCGCTGGTCGAGGAATACATCCCGGCGCGAGAGCTCAATGTCGCATTGCTCGGAGGCGCGCGCGGCGTCGAGGTGCTGCCCATCTCGGAGATTGACTACTCGGGTTTTTCGCCCGACGAGCCGCACTTGGTCACGTACGCGGGCAAGTGGATCGAAGGCAGCCGCGACTGGGACCTCACCAAGGTCGTCGCAGCGCGCGACCTCGCTCCCGCGCAGCGCGCGCGCATCGAGACGGTCGCGCGCGGCGCCTTCGACACGCTGGAGCTGCGCGACTACGCGCGCGTCGACCTGCGGCTCGACGAGCGCGGCGAGCCGTTCGTGATCGACGTCAACCCCAACCCCGACCTCTCGCAGGGCGCGGGCTTCCACCTCGCCGCCGAGCGCGCGGGGCTTTCCTACCCCGACCTCATCGAGCGCGTCGTCGTGAGCGCGCTCGCACGCCATGGCCAAGCTACGTGAGCTGCGCGCGAGCGATCGCGCGGCGCTGGAGCGCGCGGTGCGCTCGACGAACGCCTTCCGCGAGGACGAAGTCGAAGTCGCGCTCGAGCTCATCGACGCCGGGACGAACACGCGCTCGGGGTATCTGTTCACGATCGCCGTCGACGAGAACGACCTTCCCGTCGGCTACGCGTGCTGGGGACTGACCCCGCTCTCCGACGGCGCCTACGACCTCTACTGGATCGTGGTGGCGGCGAGCGAGCAGGGCCGCGGGCTCGGTCGCGTGCTCTTGGAGCACGTCGTGCGCGATGTGCGCGCGCGCGCCGGTCGGCTCGTGATCATCGAAACCTCGGGCAAGCCCGAGTACGCTGCGCAGCGCGCGTTCTACGAGCGCTGCGGCTGCACGCTCCTCGCCCGCTACCCCGACTTCTACCGACTCGGCGACGACAAGCTCGTCTACATGGTGCGACTGTGACCTCGAAGGCCCTCCCCACGCTCCCGATCCTCGTCGAGAACGCCGCCACGGCGACCTTCGACTGCGTCTATCCCACCTGCGGCGGCTCGTGCTGCAAGCAGGGGCGCCCGCCGCTCGAGCCCGGCGAAGTCCGCCGGATCGAGGAGAACCTCGCGAAGTTCCTCCCGCACGTGCGCGAGAAGGCGCGCAAGCGGATCGAATCGGAGGGCTTCATGACGCGCCGCAAGAAGCATGGCCTCTCGATGATGGCCGTGTCCGAGGGCTGGTGCGTGTTCGAGAACCAAGGCTGCGTGCTGCACAAGGTCGGCGCCAAGGAAGGCGATCGCTTCAAGTACAAGCCGTGGGCGTGCGCGGTGTTCCCGCTCGATCGCAGGGACGACGACAGCTGGTACGTGCGCCAATGGAAGCTCCACGGCGAGGCGTGGGATCTCTTCTGCCTCAACCCGAAGGAGTCGAAGAAGCCCGCGGTCTCGACCATGCAAGGCGAGCTCGAGTTCGCCGCGCGCCTCGACTCCGGCGCGGAAGGATGGCGCGGGGGCTCGGTGCCCAAGCCGCGCAAGAGGAAGGCCGCCAAGGCCGCGCGCAAGCCGGCGAAGAAGCGCGCGAGCCGCAAGTAGCGCGGCGAAACGTTCTAGACTGCGGCGGCGCAGATGAAACCGCAGCAAGAACGCGAATCGGGGGGGCAGGTGCCGGGCGCCGTATGGCGCGGAACGGCACTGCAGGTGCTGGGCCGCCTCTGGGGCGCGGCGTGCACGCTCGCCATCCTGTACCTCGCGAGCGAGAAGCTCGACTCCGCGGGGTTCGGGCGCTTCACGTTCTACATCGCGCTGTTCGCGTGGCTCGACAGCTTGGCGAACCTCGGCACCGGTCAGGTCGCGGTGCAGCGCACGGCGGCGAGCCCCGATCGCATGGGCAGCGTGCTCGCGGCTGCGCGGCGCATTCGCGTGCGCGCCGGGCTCGCGGGAGTCGCGCTGTGCGCCGCGTTCGTCGCGTGGGCCGAGGAGCCCGACGGCGCATGGATCGTGCTCGCGTCGCTCTATCCCGTGACGCACGCCCTCGAGCTGTCGACGATTCCCGCGCGCAACGAGCTCGCGTGGCGCGTTCCCGTCCTGGTGCGCGCGATCTCCGCAGCGGTGAGCCTCGGCAACGTCGCCGTGCTCTGTTCTTTCGGCATCGATCGACCCGCGCTGTACCTGATCGGCGTCGCGCTCGGGAGCACGCTCGGCAACGTGCTGTTGCACCTTGCCTCGCGAAGCCACTTGCCCGCACGCAGTGTGAGCCAAGAACCTGAGCCGGGGTTCTTCCGCGAGGCGCTGCCGCTCGGCATCTCGGCGCTCTGCGCGCAGACCTACTTCTACGTCGACAATCTGTTCGTGCGCGAATACTGCGGACTCGAGCCGCTCGGTCACTACAACGTCGCGGTGCGCGTGATGAGCTGGTCGATCATGCTCGCGCAGTACGCGACGCTGACGATGCTTCCTTGGCTACGGCGGCGCCACATCGAGGGCGAGCTCGGCCCCGCGCTCGCGCGCGTCGGCCCGCCGCTGTTCGCGGGTGCGGGCTTCGTC
>JBIKYW010000548.1:0-2676 GCA_044355055.1 Planctomycetota bacterium
CACTCCACCTTCGCGCCCGGCATCGTCGGAGCGAGCAGCGTCGCGAAGAACTGCGGCAGCACGAGCGCGTGCAGCACGAGCGAGAGCGTCGTGGCGAGCGCGAAGCCCGAGAGCACCTGATGGTGCGCGGCTGCAACGCGCCGTCCTCGCGATGCCAAGGCGCACCCGATCCACACCAGAACGTGCGCAGCGACCGCAAAAACAGCCGTGGCGTGGATCAGCGTCGCGAGCGCCATCCAGATTCCGTAGCGCAGCGGCGCGCCGATGCCATGCGCCCGCTCCGCTCGGAGCATGCGGAGAAACTCGGCGGAGCCGAGGAGCGTGAACAAGAGCAGGCCCGTGTACCCGCGCGCGTCCTGCGAGAACCAAACATGGTGGTACGAGACCACCAAGAACGCGGCTGCGAAGATCGCCTCGCGTGCGTCGGTCACGAGCAGCGCAAAGCGGTAGAGCGCCACGACGCCGAAGACGCCCAGCACCACCGCGGGCAGACGCACCGCCCAAGTGCTCTCGCCAAACAGCTCGCATGAAATGCGCGCCAGCACGGAGTACAGGAGATGCTGGTTCTGGCTGTCGAACGTCGAGACGACCGTCCGCAGATCCCTGCGCGCGTAGTGCACGAGGGTGTCGATCTCGTCGAATGAGATGCCCTCGCCCAAGCCCGGCGCACGAAGTGCGAGCGCGAGTGCCACCAGCCCGCCGAGCGCCCACATCGCGCTCGCATCCCAGCGTGGCGGCTGTCGGATCCCGGTCTGCACGAGGGCCTCGCCGCCATCGCGGCTCGGCACCAAGCGCTCGACGAGCACGAGGGTGAGCGCGAAGAGGGCGAGCATCCCGCGCAGGATCGAGACGCCCGTGTCGAGTACCTCCGCGCGGTCACCTCCGCCGAGACTCTCCACGAGTGCGTGCTGCGGCAACACGAGCGCGCCGAGCAAGCACGCGGCCGCCGCGACGATCACGCCCTTGTTCATGCGCACGCCGTGCACCCGCGGGAGTATTCGCGCCGCCCGCTCCCATTTCCACCACCTGCCCGCGCGCGCTCAGGCGCCTGCGGTCGCGGGGCGCCTTCGGTGGCGCGCTAGGAACCGCTCGCGCCGTCTCCCCATGGCCTCGGCCGTGTAGAGGCGCTGCGTGAGCCCGTGGAACCCCGTCCGCAGCTCGTCCACGGTCATCTTCGCCGGCCGGTAGTTGATGTCGAAGAGCGTGCAGAGGTCCCAGCGTCCGGGCTCGAGGACGCGCCCTTCGTTCATGAGTCGCGCGTACAGCGGCGTGCCGGGGAAGGCCGTGAGGTAGGTCACTTGCACCTCGTACAACCCGGTGTCTTCCGCGAAGCGCTGTACGCGCTCGAACACGCCCGCGTCGTGGTGGTCGAGACCGAGGACGAAGCAGCCGTTGACGGTGATGCCGTGGGACTGGATCCGCTCAACGGCCTCTGCGTATCCGCCGGCGCGCTTCGCCTTGAAGTTCGCATGCAGCTCGACGCCATCGAGTGCTTCCCCATCCGGGCTCTCAAGGCCGATCAAGAGCTGTCGGCAGCCAGAGCGGGCGAGGAGCTCGAGCAACTGCGGATCGTCCGCAACCGAGATGTCCGTCTCCGTGAACCAGCGCACTCCGAGCGGCGTCAGAGCTCGCACCAGCTCGCGGCTCCACTCCTTGTCGACGAACGTGTTGTCGTCCGCGAGCTCGAGGAATGCGCCCGGTCGCAGCGCGCGGATGGCCTCGATGTCGCGCACGATGTCTGCGACGGGCCGCTTGCGATACCGCTGGGTCAGCATCACGTTGGACGCACAGAACTCGCAGCGCCACGGGCAGCCGCGCGTCGTCTGGACGGTGAAGCGGTTGTAGGGACGCTGCGCGAGCAAGTCGTACCGCGGCACCGGCAGGCGCGCGACGTCGACGGGCGGCGCTTCGCTCGCGCGGAACATGCGCGCCGACTCTCCGCGCTGCGCCGCTTCCACGATGCGCGGCCAGACGTGCTCGCCCTCGCCGATCGCGATGTAGTCCGCGTGCAGCGCGGCTTCCTCGGGGAGCACGCTCACGTGCAGTCCCCCCATCGCGACCTTCACTCCCGCTGCTCGCAGCCGATCCGCGATCGCGTACGCCTCGAAAATCTGAGCAGAGAACGTGCTGATCGCGATCAGGTCACAGTCATAGACCTCGCGTGGCTCGCTGCCGTCGCCCTCGGCCTCGAAATAGCGCAGCTCGTGGCCTTCGGGCGTTGCCGATGCGAGCTGCAGGAGGCCCAAGCTCGGCAGCGCCGCGATCTGGCGCGAGCGTTCGACGAACCCTGGCAAGGTCAACCCCAGCCGGAGCAGCTCGGGGTCGTGCGCGCGAATGCCGCTCATCGCCAAGAGACCGATCTTCATGCAGAAGCTCCTGGCTCGATGAGAGAGAGCGTCAGCGCCGCCGCGCTCGACAGCGCGAGCACCGGGAGCGCGAACAGGTGTCGGAACGACTGGCGCCACGCGGAGAGAAAGCAGATCGCGGGCATCAGCACGCCGCCCACGCGCCACAGGACGAAGCACGCCTGAGCAGCGGATCCCGAGGCGCCCGCCGCAGGTGACAGCGCGACGAGCATCTGCAGCACGCCGAGCGCGATGCACGCGATGTGCCCAAGCCGCAAGAGTCGCCGCCGCCAAGACGCGTAGCCGCCGAGGAACGCCTCGCGATGAAACC
>JBIKYW010000549.1:0-2666 GCA_044355055.1 Planctomycetota bacterium
TCGCGTCCGAAATCCGGCTCAAGCCACGCGTACGGGCGCCCGATCCCTCCGATCCCAACCCGCCCAACCGCCATGTCCTACGAAAAGGTCGTCACGATCGTCCACGCCCGCCTCGCCAGCCACGGCCTGCCGGGGAAGGTGCTGCTCCCGCTCGGCTCTGCGAGCGTGCTCGAGCGCGTCGTCGAGCGCGCAGAGCGCATGCAGCGCGCCGACGGACTGCTCGTCGCGACCACGCGCGAGAGCGCCGACGACGGCATCGAATCGCTGTGCTTCGCGCGCGGCTGGGCTTGCCGACGCGGCTCGGACGCCGACTTGCTCGAGCGCTGCTGGCGCGCGGCGAGCAGCGTTCAGGCCGACCATGTCGTGCTGATCGGCGGCGACCAGCCCTACGTCTCATGGCAAGAAGCCGACCTGCTCATCGACCACCACCTCCGCCAGCACGCGGACGTGACGCACAACCTGCCGAACCGCGGCAGCGGCATGCCGGAGGGCACCGGCTGCGCCGTCGTTCGGACGCAGGCCCTCGAACTGGCGTTCCGCGAAGCGTGCGATCCGCTCGAGCGCGAGCATCCGCTGCAATTCCTGTTCGACCGCTCGCGCCGCTTCCGCATCGTCACGCGCCGCGCGCCCCCCGAGCTCGCTCGGCCGAGCTACCGCCTCGCACTCGAAACGCCCGCCGACCTCGAGCGCCTGCGCCGCATCCAGCGTGCGCTCGGCGAGTCGCGCTGCGCAGACCTCGCGCACGTGGTCACGCTGCTCGATCACGACGCCGCCACGCGCAGCGTCGCGATGTAGCAAACTCAGCTGAGAATCTCGTCCACAGGTTTCAACGGCAACGGCAGGTCTGTCTCGCCCAAGCGCTGCCGCAGGTTGATCTCGATCATGCGGGAGATCGCATCGAGCGGGAGATCGTTGGGGTCGTTGCCAAATGGCATTTCGAGCTCGTCACCGACGACGTCGAGACCGAAGAACGCATAGGCGACGATCACGCACACCGCTGGCGTCAAGAACCCCACGGTGTCGACGAGTCCGAACGGCAGGGCGTAGCAATAGCCGGCCGTGATGCGGTGGATCAGCGTCGTGTAGGAGAAGGGAATCGGTGTCGATTTGATGCGCTCGCACGCACCCTGAATGTCGGTGAGCGCAGTCATCGAGCCCTCGAGCACGCCGAGGTGCGTCTCCGCGATCCAACCGCGTGCGTAGGCTGCTCGCAGTCGCTCGGCGGTCCCATGGTTGATGGCATAGGGACGGTTGGTCTCGACGCGCAGGCGCTCGAGCTCGTTCGCATCGAGAAACGGGGCGAGCTGAGTGAGCGAGTGATCGTCGCGCAGATTCATACGCAGCGCGTGCGCAAAGGCGATGATGCGCAGGACGAGCTCGCGTCGCAGCTGCGCGACCGATTCTCCTTCAGACTCGGCCACTCGCGGCCCCACGAGGGTCAGCGACTGGCGCGCGAACGAGCGAGTCGTGTTCACGAGCGCACCCCAGAGCTTGCGGCCCTCCCACCAGCGGTCGTAGCTCGCGTTGTTGCGGAAACCCAAGAAGATGCCGAGCGCGATTCCGACGAGCGTGAACGGCAACGGCGTCAGGTTGGGATGCCAGTCGAAGCGCTCTTCGAGCACGGTGACGATCAAAGCCGTGGCGGCGACTCCGGCGATGCGCCACTGCGTCCGCGGCAGCTCACTGCCGCGGTACTTGAAGACCAAGCTCCACCAAGTGATTTTCTTCGGGACGAGCATTGCGAGCGCCAGCGGAGCGCGACGGTGTACCACGCGACGGCTTCGATTGCAGCTTGTCGCAGCTCCTGCGTGGACGGGCCGGACCTGCGCTGGTACACCGATGCGCCCCCCATGAATCCGCTGCTCGCCGGACTCGTTCTCTACATCGCCGCCCAGCTCGCGATCGGCGTCGTGGTCTCGCGCCGCATTCGCAGCGAGGACGACTACCTCGTCGCGGGTCGCAGCATGGGCTACACGCTGTCGATCTTCTCGATCTTCGCGACGTGGTTCGGCGCGGAAGCCTGCTCCGACGCAGCGGGAACGGTCTACGCGCACGGCATCTCGTGGACTTCGACCGAGCCCTACGCCTACGGCGTCGCGCTCGCCCTCGCAGGCGTGTGGCTCGCAGCGCCGCTGTGGTCGAAGAAGCTCACCACGCTCGCGGACCTCTTCCGCGAGCGTTTCTCTCCATCGGTCGAGCGCTTCGCCGCGCTGCTCCTCATCCCGACTTCGCTCTTCTGGGCAGCCGCGCAGATCCGTGTCTTCGGCCACGTCATCGCCGGCGCTTCGGGCTTCGATCACATCTCCGCCATGACGATCGCCGCGGGAGTCGTCATCGCCTACACCTCCTTTGGAGGCATGCTCGCCGACGCCGTCACGGACGTCGTGCAGGGAACCGCGCTCGTCATCGGCCTCGTCGTAATCCTCGTCGGCATGGTGGGCGAGCTCGGCGGCGTGCAGGGCGCGCTCGCGAGCATCGACGCGTCGCGCTTGCACTTCACGCCCGAGGAAAATGGCACTTGGCTCGACATCGCCGAGGCGTGGACGCTGCCCATCGTCGGCTCGCTCGTCGCGCAGGAGCTGATCGCGCGCATGAGCTCCGCTCGCTCCGGCACGGTCGCGCGTCGCTCGGCCGTGGTCGCCGGCCTCTTCTATGCTGCGGTCGGC
>JBIKYW010000550.1:0-2662 GCA_044355055.1 Planctomycetota bacterium
CCGGCGGGCCCAATCCACCATCAGGTGCGCGTTGGAGCTCGTGCACACGCCGCCGCCCGTGCGGCCCGCCAGGGCCTTGAGCCGACCGCCGGTGTGCATGTAGGCGATCACCAGCAGGTCCTCGCCGTAGCGCTCGATCAGCTGATCGGCCACCGGCAGCACCATCCAGTCCTTGGCCAGCATCTCCATGGTGCAGCCGGCCTTGGGATTGGTGATCCAGACGCTCTGGTCGGGGTGGGCCAGGATCGCGATCGACTCGGCCATGAAGTGCACGGCCGACTCGACGATCACCTTCTTGTGCGGATTGCGCGCGGCCTGCAGCGCGAGCTGGTAGCTGTCCGAGACGGCGCCGCCGTAGCGCTCGACGAGCTTGACGATCTCGCCGCCCATGTAGAAGTGCGCGACGAGCAGGAGCGAATCTCCGAAGTGATCGAGCGCGGGCTTGGCGTAGCGATCGAGCCACGGCAGCACGGTGCCGGGCCGACGGTCGGGAAGTCGCTGGTACTCCTCCGCGTAGGGCTTGAACTCCTCTTGGTACCAGTCGAGCGGGAGGTCGGTCTGGCAGATGTTCATGTCGGGATCCAATCGGATCCCAGAGCGCTTGGGCAGTTCGGTTTCCAAGGGCGAGCCTTCGATGGGGGATGCTTGCGAAGATACCACGCGCGCCATGGGCCCCGCGCCCCGGTGTTGCCGACACTGCCCACATCGGCCCGTGGACTCGCCTGCGGCGCGGAACGAGAAGGGAATTGGAGGTTCGAGCCATGGCGAGTCCGCGCTGGGGAGGTCTACTGTTCGCGGCGGCGGCAGCGGCCTGCTCGACGCTGCCTTCCTACGAGACCCTCGAGGGCTCGGATTCTGCGCTGATCCCGGCCGCCGAGGTCCGCGTGGACTTTTCCGAGCGCAGCGACGCGCTCACGCCCTACCTCGCGGTGATGGGCTGGAGCGCACAGGGCGAGGATTCCGGCTCGCTCGAGAACGGCACACGGTTCCTCATCGGCGGTGTGCAACTCGACGGACCGCTCTCGTACGAGCTCGACTACGACCTGCGACTCGTCGAGCTCGTCTTCGGTGCTCGCATCCGTTTCGACGAGGTCCTCTTCGACACTCACGTGGGTTTCGGGAGCTTCGGCGGCAAGGTCGATCTCGCAACGGACACGATTCCGGCGCACGAAACACTCGACTTCAGCGGTCTCGCGCTCGGGTTGGCGCTGGAGGTCCCCATGGCGGAGTGGCTGGACTGGCGAACGGCGATGGACTTCACGGTTGGCAGCGATGCGACGGCGAGCCGCATCGACAGCGTGCTGCGTTGTCGTCTGGTGCGGAGTGTCTTCGTCGATGTCGGCATCGGACGACTCGCCTACGAACGCGCGGACGCAGGCGGGAGTGACATCGAGCTGGAAATCGTCGGGCCGAGGGTCGGGCTCGCGCTGTCGTTCTGATGTGGCCCGCGCGAGAGTGCGAGAACCGCGTGCCGCACCGGAGCTCTCCGACGTTACGGCGGTGTCATGGTTCCGTGTCTCCGTGGGCACATGAGCGGACGGTCACGAGGAACAGCGCGAAGGACTCGGCACGTTGCTCACTTGGGAGCGTGGCGCCGTCCGCCCCTCGCTCGCCACCGCACCGCATGACCCTCACGCCTCCTTTGCTGCCCGCAGCAACCCACCCTCGGATCGCGGAGCTCTTTCGCATCGCGCAGCGCATCTGGCTCGAGCGCGAGGATCTGCGCGCGACCTACAGCGCGATCACGAGCCCCGAGTTTTGGGCCTGGATCGCGTGGCACGGCGTCGAAGAGTACCCCGAGCTCGCGCGCGCGAACTTCGCGTGGCCGCCCCTGCACCTCGTCGAGCGCGTCGGCGGAGTGACGACGGACCATCGGATCCTCCGCGAAGGCGGCATCGTCGACTGGCGACGCATGGTGCAGCAGCTCATGGGCGCGGGCGTCAAGTTCGAAGGAGCCTCGGTGCTCGACTTCGGCTGCGGTTGCGGCCGCATCTTGCGCCATTTTGCTCGCTATGCGGGCTCGGCGCGCTTCGTCGGTGTCGATGTCGATGCCACTCCGCTGGAGTGGTGTCGGCGGGAACTGGACTTTGCGGAGTTCGAGCGGATTCCGCTCCTTCCTCCTACGGGCCTCCCGCAGGGCGGGTTCGACGCGCTCTACAGCTACTCGGTCTTTTCCCACATTCCGCGGGAGTCCCAGCTCGCGTGGCTGGAGGAACTCGCTCGCGTGCTGCGGCCGGGAGGGTTCGCCGTGTTGACCTACCACGGTGATCGCGCGGTCGAGCGCTGGCTCGCCGGGGAGACGCCGTCCGAAGCACCGCGGCCGCAACAGCTGCGCGACAGCCTTCCGCAGCTGCGCCGAGAGGGCATCTTGTTCTTCCCTTTTGGCAGCATGCGCACGCCGAATCCGGAGAACATCGACCACTGGCAACAGCTCGATCGCGCGCAGTAAGGGAATGTGTTCCTCACGCGCGAGTTCATCGAACGCGAGTGGGCGCGGCATTTCGCGATCGCGTCTCACACGCCTGCGCCCGACGACTGGCAGGACTACGTCGTCCTGCGCCGCCGTTAGCCCTCCTCCGGGGGGCCCGAGGGCTCTCGGCCCTGCTGATGTGGCCTCCGCGCTGTTGCTGATTGCGAGCTTGCCCGACTTCGACTAACGTTG
>JBIKYW010000551.1:0-2660 GCA_044355055.1 Planctomycetota bacterium
CCCGAACAAGGGCTTCGCCTTCGGCCGCGGCGAGTCGTGGGGTCTGGTGAGCGCGATCTGCGCCTACTCGATCTCCGACGCGAACTTCCGCGCGCGCTACCGCCCGTGGTTCGGCATCGCGGCGGACGTGATCGTCAACGGTCAGTCGGCCTGCAACGGCTTCATCCAGTCTCAGGTCAACACCAAGATGCTGAGCGGTCAGTGGCAGGGTCGTCAGTCGATCGAGCAAGCCATCACCGAGAACATGCTCTGGGGTCTGAAGGAGAGCATCTTCCGCGACGTCGACCCCACGCGCGTGGCGGCGATCGAAGGCACGCTGGTCGACTCGGCCTACGCGATGATCGGACCGATGGCATGGAACGGCACGGGTCCGTGGTCGCACCTCGCGGTTGCGCCGCTCGACGTGACGCAGCCCGCGTACTGCGGCTCGATCCCGACCGGCGGCGCGGGCAACGGCAACGACAACTACCAGACGCCTTCGAGCTACGCCTACGGCTACATGCTCACCGGGGACACGACCTTCCTCACCCGCGCCGCGCAGGCGCAGGCCGGCGGCTCCGCCAACCTGCTCACCGCGCTGCGCTCGCAGGGCTTCAACAACCTCGAGAACAAGGCAGCGCTGATGAGCGCGCTGCAGTGAGCTCGTAGAGAGGTTGCTGAAGGAATGAGCGCGGGGGCGGTCGGTGCCAAGCCGACCGCCCCCGCGCGCCTTGTTCGCAGAAGGCGAGCTCAGCCGAACTGGATGCCCTGCGCGAGCGGCAGCGCGTTCGAGTAGTTCACCGTGTTCGTCTGACGACGCATGTAGGCCTTCCACGCATCGCTGCCCGCTTCACGTCCACCGCCGGTCTCCTTCTCACCGCCGAAGGCGCCGCCGATCTCGGCGCCGCTCGTGCCGATGTTGACGTTGGCGATGCCGCAGTCGGAACCCGTCGCCGCGATCCAGCGCTCCGACGCGCGCACGTCGCGCGTGAAGATCGCCGACGAGAGTCCCTGCGGAACACCGTTGTTCTTCGCGATCGCGTCGTCGAGGTCCTTGACGCGGATCACGTAGAGGATCGGCGCGAAGGTCTCCTCTTGCACGATCGGCCACTCGTTCTGAGCGCGCACGATCGCCGGTCGCACGAAGTTGCCCCCAGCGAGGTTGCCCGCGAGCGAGAGCTTTTCGCCGCCGTACAGCACGGTGCCGCCGAGCGCCTTGACCTTCGCGAGCGCGCTCTGCATCTCCGCAACCGCCTCCGGCGTGACGAGCGGGCCGCACAAGGTCCCCTCCGCCAGCGGATCGCCAATACGGACGCCGCCGTACGCCTTCACGAGGCGCCGCTCGACTTCGTCGGCGACCTTCTCGTGCACGAGCAGGCGCCGCGTCGTGGTGCAGCGCTGGCCCGCGGTTCCGACCGATCCGAACAGCACCGCCGGGAGCGCGAGATCCAAGTCCGCGTCGTCCAAGATCGCGAGCGCATTGTTGCCGCCGAGCTCGAGGATCGTCCGACCGAAGCGCTGCGCCACCTGCCCAGCGACCTTGCGGCCGACCGCGGTCGAGCCCGTGAAGCTCACGAGCGGAACCCGAGCGTCGTCGAGCATCGGTGCACCGACGTCCGAGGAAGGTCCGATCACGAGCGCCGCGAGCGCGCCGAAGCCTTCGGCCTCGAGCACCGGCCGCACGACATTCGTGAGCGCGATGGCGCACAGCGGCGTGTGCTGCGACGGTTTCCAGATGCACGCGTCGCCGCAGATCAACGCCAGCATCGAGTTCCAGGCCCACACGGCCATCGGGAAGTTGAACGCCGTGATGATCCCGCACACACCGAGCGGGTGCCACTGCTCGCGCATCGAGTGCCCCGGGCGCTCGGAGTGCATCGAGAGTCCGTAGAGCATGCGCGACTGTCCGACGGCGAGCTCGGCCATGTCGATCGCCTCCTGCACCTCGCCCCAGCCTTCTTGGAGGATCTTGCCCATCTCCAAGCTGACGAGGCGGCCGAGCGGATCCTTCTTCGCGCGGATCGCCTCGCCCATGCGGCGCACGACGTCGCCGCGCTTGGGGGCCGGAACCGAACGCCAGCGCAGGAACGCTTCGTGCGCCGCCGCCATGCAGCGGTCGTACTCCGCACGGGACGCCTGCCGCACGCGGGCGATGACCTCGCCCGTCGCGGGGTTGCAGCTCTCGAGCATCGCGCCCGAGCACTCGATCCAGCGGCCGTCGTACGCACCGGGGTTGGTCCCCTCGATGCCCAGTTCCTTGAGGAAGTTCGTCGTCATGTGGAGCTTCTCGTGCGCACCGTCGCGCGGGCGAAGAGGATAGCAGTCGCGCCCGCGCTGCGTCGCGTCCTCGCCCTTGCGGAGCGCCGCGCGGCGTCTCAAAGTGGGTCGAGACATGGCCCCTCGCCGCATCGCGAGTCTCGCGCTCGCTCTGCTCGTGGCACTCACGCTCGGCGTGAGGCTCTGGGGCATCGAGTTCCTCGAGCCTCAGTGGACGGAGCAGGACACGCAGCTCGTTCAGCACCTGCGCCTGGAGCGCACGGGCAATGCCGACGAGGAGTCCGGCTTCGCGAATGCCTACCCCTACGTGCTCCCGTACATGCTGCGCGCCCTGCCGCAGCTCGTCGACGTGCCGGACGAGCCGCGCACGCTCGAAGAGCACCTCGCCGTGTGTCGGTCGCTCT
>JBIKYW010000552.1:0-2652 GCA_044355055.1 Planctomycetota bacterium
ATGGAAGAACGGCTCTCCCACGGAGCGGAAGTGCGCGGACACGGCGGGCACGTCGGCGGCGTCGACGATCAAGGCCATGCCGATGCCCATGTTGAGCACCTGATAGCGCTCGTCCTTGTCGACGTTTCCGGCTTCGCACAGGTAGCGGAAGAGCGCCGGGACCGGCCACGACGTGCGGTCGAGGACCGCATCGCTCGTACCGAGCACGCGCGGGAGGTTGTCGACGAGGCCGCCGCCGGTGATGTGGGCCATCGCCGCGATCTTGCCCTGTTCGAGCAGCGGCCAGAGCAGGTTCAGGTACGAGCGGTGCTCCGCGAGCAGTGCCTCGCCGACGCTCGCGCCGCCGAGCTCGCTCGGGCGGTCGTCGACCGAGAGGCCCTTGTGGTCGAACAGGATCTTGCGGGCGAGCGAGTAGCCGTTGGTGTGCAGTCCGGCCGAGCCGAGCCCGAGCACGACTTGTCCCGGCTTGACGCGGCTGCCGTCGAGGAGCTTCTTCGTATCGACGATGCCGACGATGAAGCCTGCGAGGTCGAAGTCGCCCGGCGCGTAGAGGCCCGGCATCTCGGCGGTCTCGCCGCCGAGCAGCGCCACCGCGTTCTCGCGGCAGCCCTCCGCGCAGCCGCGGATCAGCTCGGCCACGACCTCGGGTTCCATCTTGCCCACGGCGACGTAGTCCATGAAGAACAAGGGCCGCGCGCCCTGCACCAAGATGTCGTTGATGCAGTGATTGACGAGGTCGCGTCCGACGGTGTGATAGACCTTGGCTCGCTTGGCGACTTCGAGCTTCGTGCCGACGCCGTCCGCGCTCGCCACGAGCATGCCCTGCCCGACGCCCGCGCGCGCGAGGTCGAACAGGCCGCCGAAGTTGCCGATGTCCCCCACCACGCCCGGCGTGAAGGTCTTGCGGATCGCGTCCGTGGCGCGCTCGACGGCGCCGTACTTCTTCTCGATGTCGACGCCCGAGTCCTTGTAGGAGATCGAGCGCGTTCCGCCGGTCGATTGGGTGCTCATGGTGATGCAGGCAAGGTAACGAGGATCGGAGCGCAGATGCGAGAGGATCCGCTCGCGGTTGTCGAAGGCGATGCGCTCGGGGAGCGCGTCGAGGTCGAAGAAAGCTGCTTCGAGCGCGTCGTCGCCGGGCACGGGGTCCCCGCCGAGGTGCTCGCACAGGTAGACCGCCAAGGTGACCGCCCGCCGCCCCGGATGGGCCACGAGGAGCAGGTCGAGCACGCCGCGCGGGCGCACGGCGACTCCGGCCTCCTCGCGCACCTCGCGCACGGCCGTCGTGGCCGGTTCCTCGTCGATCTCCTGAAAACCGGCGGGGAGGGCCCACTCGCCGCGGCAGGGGTCGAGGGCGCGGCGGACGAGCAGCACACGGCCCTGCGCATCGACCACGACCCCAGCGACGGCGCAGGCGGGGTTCTCGTAGACCACGTGGCTGCAGTCGGGGCAGCGCTGGCGGATGCGGCCCTCGACGTGCGCGCGGGCGAGGGGCGTCCCGCACTGCGGGCAATGGCGGGCGATGCGGGACGTCATCGGGGGGCGGGGCGCTGTTCCACCGCCCCACTCGGCGTCCTAGACTAGCGCCGCGCCGCATTTGCGGGCAATCGACGCTGCGGAGTTCACGCGGGCGCGAGTGCCCCCCCGTGGCACCCTCCGCCCCAGACAATGCGCTCGATCGTCGTCCTCGGCTCGACTGGCTCGATCGGCACCCAGACCTTGGATGTCGTCCGCGCGAGCACGGGGGCCTTTCGGGTCGAGGGGCTCGCGGCGGGCGCCTCGTGGCAGCTCGCGGTCGAGCAGGCCCTGCGCTTTGGAGTGCGCTTCCTCGCGCTGGCCGATCCCGAGGCCGCCGCACGTGCCCGCGCGGCGCTGCCGCGCTCGGTCGAGGTGCTCTCCGGCGAGCGTGCGCTCGTGGACCTGTGTGAGCGCGCCGACTACGACCTCGCCGTGCACGGTGTCGTCGGCGCGCGCGGCCTCGTCGCATCGCGTGCCGTGCTCGAACGCGGCAAGGCCCTCGCGCTCGCCAACAAGGAGTCGCTCGTCGTCGCCGGTGCGGAGCTGATGGAGCTCGCGCGCTCGCGCGGCGGGCGCATCCTGCCCGTCGATAGCGAGCTGTGTGCGATTTTTCAGTGCCTCGGCGGCTCGAACGTGTCGCGCGTGCGGCGCGTGCTGCTCACGGCGAGCGGCGGTCCCTTCCGCGATCGCAAGCCGCACGAACTCGCGCACGTCACCAAGGACGAGGCGCTGCGGCATCCGACATGGACCATGGGCGCGCGCATCACGATCGGCTCGGCCACGCTGATGAACAAGGCGCTCGAAGTGCTCGAGGTGCATCACCTCTTCGGCTTGGAGCGCGCGCGCATCGAGGTCGTGATCCACCGCCAGTCGGTGGTGCACTCGATGGTCGAGTTCGTCGATGGCTCCGTGCTCGCGCAGCTCGGACCGCCGGACATGAAGGGTCCGCTGCACTTCTGCATGCACTATCCCGAGCGCGTCGACGCGCCGTTGCGCGGCTTCGACTTCGAGCTCTACTCGCGCCTCACGTTCGAGCCGGTCGATGCGCAGCTCTTTCCTTCGCTTGCGCTCGGCTTCGCTGCCGTCGAGCAGGGCGGCGACAGCGGCGCGGTGCTCAACGCGGCGGACGAGGTC